>JASGMR010000054.1 GCA_030156385.1 Kosmotogales bacterium | reverse complement strand
ATTTACGAAAATCCCGTCAGAATAGAGACTTTCGATGGTGAAATAGAGAGAATGAGATTTTTCGATGTCGATAAACAGACGAGCATCGACAAAAAAATCGACTCGGTTTACATATATCCCTGTTCGGAAACATTGAAAGATGAGAATTCCATGTCTTTGGCAAACAACAGAATAGAGGATGCGTGCAAAAAATTCAATTCCGAGGTTGCCTTCGATGCTTACAATCTTGATACTATAACCGGTCTTTATTACAAAAAGCAGAGTTTCATAATCGATTATATGGATAAAAATCCACTCTTCATATTCATAAATCCCGACGCAGGATTCAGGGAATATGAAAACAGGGAGAGGGAAACGTACGAAATCATCGGACCGGGTATAAAAAAATATCTTTATGACAGATATGCCAGATTGAATATCGACTTTTTTTATTCCGTAAAAAACTACAGAATCATTTCAAATAAAGAATCGGGAATATTTCCCACTTCTATCACCTACGATTATAAAGGCAAAAGCATACTGACGGAAAAGAAAAAAGAAAAGGTCGAATTTGAATACAGTCAGAATGAAACACCGATTTTCGACTGGTCAGAACTTAATATAGACGATTATATAGTTCACAAGGAATTCGGAATCGGTCTGTATAAAGGTGTTAAAAAGATCACGAACGCACTCGGAACCAGAGAGTACATTTCAATAGAATACAGGGAAGGAAGCAAAATATATGTCCCCGTTGAAAGGCTTGACAGGGTTCATAAATATATAGGTTCGGACTTGGTTTCGATAAACTCTCTGAAGGGTACGAGGTGGAAAAATCAAAAAGAGAAAGTTAATAAAGATATCCAGGAAAAAGTTGAAGAACTTATAAAACTCTATGCAAAAAGGGAGAGGGAAAAGGGACTCATTCTCCCCGGTGACGAAAAGCTCGAAACTGATTTTTCAAATTCTTTTCCCTATCTGGAAACGGAAGATCAATCGGTCGCAATAAAAGAAGTAATGTCCGATCTGAATTCCGACAAAGCGATGGACAGGCTCATAACAGGTGACGCTGGATACGGAAAAACTGAGGTGGCGATGAGGGCGGCATTCAAGGCTGTCGCTTCCGGAAAACAGGTCGCAGTGCTTGTACCGACCACCGTTCTGGCATCACAGCATTTCAACAACTTCGACGCGAGACTCTCACCTTTCGGAATAAATGTTAAACTGCTGAACCGTAATACCACTGGATCCGGCAGAGAAAAGATAATAAAGGGAATAAACGCCGGAGAAATCGATGTCATAATAGGTACTCACAGTATATTGTCCAACAAGATTAAATTCGCAGATCTCGGTCTGATAATAATAGATGAAGAACAGCTTTTTGGCGTTATGCAGAAGGAAAAACTGAAGAAAATGAGAACCAAAGTGAATGTTCTGGCGATGAGTGCCACTCCCATTCCTAGAACCCTATACATGTCGATCAGCGGAATCAGGGATTTCTCAGTAATTTCCACCCCCCCAATAGGAAGAGTTTTACCCAAACTCCACGTTGGAAAGACCAACGACATTCTTATCAGAACCGCCGTGTTGCGTGAGCTGAACAGGGGTGGACAGATCATTTACGTTCATAACAGAGTCAAGGATCTCGATGCGATATATAAGAAAATAAAAAAATTGATTCCCGAAGCGGAAATTGGAATCGCACACGGACAGATGAACAAGTCCCCGTTCGAAAAAACGGTGAACTCTTTCTATCAGGGAGATATGGATATGCTCATATGTACGACGATCATCGAAAGCGGCGTCGATATTCCGAATGCAAACACATTGATCGTGGACGATTCAAACAGATATGGTCTGGCACAGCTATATCAGCTTCGCGGCAGAGTTGGAAGGGGAAACAAAAGAGCCTTCGTGTATTTTCTCTACAAAAACGTCCAGAGTAACGGTGCCTCGGGTGAAAGGCTGAAAGCCCTGAAAGAACTCTCGGGGCCTGGAAGTGGAATAAAACTCGCCCTTAAAGACCTTGAAATCAGGGGCTTCGGAACAATTCTGGGAAGCGAGCAGCACGGTAACATTTCGAGTGTCGGACTGTATCTGTACAGGGAAATTATGGATAAAGTTCTTTCTGAGATCAAAAACGAGGCATTTAACGTAGCTCCCGAGGATAAAGGTGAGAAGAGTCTCGATATCGAAATAAAGAATATTCCCTTCGACATGGTCATACCCGATACTTACATCCACGATTCAGTCGAAAGGCTGAAGATATACAGACGGCTCGCAGTCGCAAAAAGCATCGAACCGGTTATCGAAATGAAAAAGGAACTGGAAGACAGATTCGGGAAGATTCCCGATGAAACAATCTCACTTTTGAAAATGTTCATATACAGAGTTAATGCGAGTGCACAGGGTATCGAATCCATCGAATACGATTCAACGAATGTATTAAAACTGTATTATAAGGAAAAATTAAATGAAAAAATACTTCAAAGATACAGATATATAATCAATGAGAAGCACAAACTGGCTATAATCTACAATGTGCAGAAATGGAAGGTTAAGAAAATTCTCGATGATTTGTTTGGAGTGAAAAAAGATGTTATATGATGATATATGTGCAATCGCCACACCTCCCGGAACGTCGGCACTTTCGATAATAAGGTGCTCCGGCAGCGAAGCGCATGATAAGTTGTTAAAAATTGTAAAAATTAAAAATATAAAATACAGAAGGGTTTATTTGAAAATGATTGAGATCTCCGACAATCTTCACGATGATATCATGATAGTTTTTTATAAAAACCCCAGATCGTACACAGGTGAAGATATGGCTGAGATTTTTTTACATGGAAATCCGTTGATACTTTCCGGATTTTTGAATCTTCTGAAAAAAAACGGTTTCAAACAGGCGGAACCGGGTGAATTCACCAAAAGAGCTTTCTTAAACGGAAAACTCTCATTGTTGAAGGCGGAATCGATCGCATCTCTCATCGATTCGCAATCAAAAAGGGCCCTGGAAGTTGCCTCAAGCGTGTACGACGGGAATCTGGACAAAGAAATAAACATTTTAAAAGATTACCTGATAAAGCTGCTGTCAGAAATAGAAGTCGAATTGAACTATCCCGAAGACGTCACAAACGATTACAACCTGTACTTAGGTGAGCTCGATAAAATTATTTCCTTCTCCGAAGATCTCATAAAAAAGGCCTCCAGCGGTATAATTCTGTCGGAGGGAATTCGCACCGCAATAATAGGAAACACCAATACGGGGAAATCTTCACTGCTCAATGCACTGTCCGAGAAGGACAGGGCAATAGTAACCGAGGAACATGGAACAACCAGGGATACTATAGAGGAAAAAATCATCATCGATGGTTATTTTTTCAAAATAGTCGATACGGCAGGAATCAGGGAAACTACAAACAGAATAGAAAAAATCGGCATAAACAGAAGTCTGAATGAATTGAAAAAGGCCGATCTTGTTCTGTTCCTGATAGATTTATCAAATCCAGTGAATGATATTGAACTGTATGAAAAATACAAATTTTTCGCCGCAAAACACATCGTGATAGGTAATAAAAAGGACATAAAAAATTCTAAACTGAGCATCTGTGATCTGACCATAAGCGCAAAAAATGGCGAAGGAATTGATGAATTGAAAAAACTGATGATTTCAAAAATTATAGATTTAACCTCGTCGGGTGACGGTGTGTATTTTTTGAATCAGAGACAAAAATCGTGTGTTGAAAGAGTTCTGGAATTGTTGCTGAATATAAGGGATTCTATAAAAGAGGGGATTTCACCGGATATACTGAGTACCCTGGTACAGCAGTCATTGAACATCATGGAAGAGATGACCGGTAAAATTCATTCCGAAGAAGTTATAGACAAGATATTCAGCAATTTCTGCGTGGGTAAATGATGAAATTAATCAATTATATTTCACTCATATTCATCCTTCTCCCGATAATTTCTCGATACGTTTTCAGTCCACTGGTGTATTTTATTATAATTTTGGCTTCCGCAATAGCATTCGTTATGCTCAGAAAGAAAACCCCATTTAAAATCATTATCGCCGGATGTATTTTTGTTCTGCCTCTGGAGATTTTGGCCGGATTCCTGACCATTTACTCCCCTCTGTACCTTTGGGGAACTATAATAGGCGGATTGATCTTTCTTCTCAGCTTAATCGATATAAAACAAATTGAATCCTTCATGAAAAGAATCGGCTTGAATGATTTCAATCAAAGGGAAGAAATATACACGCTTTATTACACGTTTGGTCAACTCGAAAGACTCGAAAAAATAAGAATGAGCCAGTCAAATTTTTATCTGTCATCGGACGAGCTGATATTCAATGTCGAACTCATGACGGGAGAGAATGTAATATTAAGAATAAAATATAAAGATATCGATAAAGTTTTCGTCGAGCAGAAGCTCTCTTCAAACGATCTCTATTTTCCGGGTATCAAAGACTTTTTCTGGCCGATAAGAGCGGTGAGAAAAATTGGAAAGCCCGATAACAAGGATTATTTTCTTGTGATTCAGACGAACGAGGACAGATGGATCTTTTTCGAAGAGCCCAAAATACTGCTCAAACTTCAAAAAGAAATATTCAACAGACTAAATTGACACATCGGTGATCAAGTGCTAAAATTCTCCATATGCGGGTATAGCTCAGTTGGTAGAGTGCTAGCTTCCCAAGCTGGAGGTCGCGAGTTCGAGCCTCGTTGCCCGCTCCATTCTTACATCGCGACATGTCATTATATTGGCATTATCAGGCGGTTTTAGATTTTTATCATTAACGCAATCAGCAAAATTTTTTTAAGTATCTTTGTTAATCAAATTCATATAAATCGGGATGTTTTATACATCCCGATTTAAATTATACCGGTGCACGTTATTATATAAGTATTATAAGCTCCTTTCAGATTTTTATTATTATTTGAGGGTCTGTCCGGAAACATAGATCGACAATAGTTGAGCGATAGAAAAGCGATTGGGAAGCAATCGGAATAAGATAATAGAGAACTAGATAATAGTGAAAAGAGGATAAACAATTGCGAAACATAGATCAACAATAGTTAAGCGATAGAAAAGCAATGGCAAAGCAGTTGAAAGAAGATAACAGAGAGTAGAGAACAAGATAATAGCATAGTATATATAACATAAAAGAAATTTGTTAATTGTCATTTTCAAAAATTCAAATTTTTATGATTTTTGCTATGATGTTTTCCTGTTATCAATTATCCGTTATCAACTCTCCATTCTAGGCACTGGTTTTTATGTTTTTTTCACCAGGCACCAGACACTGTTTTTTCCTGTTCTCTATTTGTCAATTCTCTGTTCTCTAAAATGCTTTTAAGCAATTCAGCTTTCGGCCTTTCAGCTCTTTAGCCTTTAAGGAATTTTTATGTTTTTTCACTATACACCAAATCCTAAACACTATACACTGCTGTTTTCCTGTTATCTATTACCAGTTCTCTATTATCTACTTTCTATTTTCAATTAACTATTATCTGTTCTCCATTATCTATTTCCTGTTACCTATTCTCTGTATTGCTTTTTATCTTCATCATATTTTTCATACATAACCGTTTCTGAAAGAGGTTTTCTTTCAACCGAATGTCTTTCTTTACTCAAAAAACCTCCGGAAGGATAACCCAAAATCAGCAGGGCTGCCGGTTCTATATATTCCGGAATGTCGAATTCCTTTCTCATGATATGCGGATCGAAGAGTCCCACCATCACACTGCCGATATTCAATTCCCTGGCCGCCAACATCATATGATCACAGATGATTCCGATGTCCAGATCACCGGAACATTTGCCGTCAAAGGGCCTTATCAGTTCATTTCTCCTGTCCCTGCATACTATCAGGACACATTTTGAGCCGAAAGTTTTATACGCCTTCTGGACCTTCAGGATATTTTCCGGTTTCTGAACCACTATAATGCGTTGAGGTTGTTTATTACATGCGGTTGGTGCCACACGTCCTGCGGATAAAATCCTGTCCAGTGAATCCTTATCTATTTGTCTGTCAGTGAATCCTCTCGTAGTACAACGTTGTTTTGCAAGTTCTAAAAAATCCATTTTAAAATTCCTCCGGAGTTAAATATAAATTTTATCAAACGTACTTTTTTATTTACGAATTTCAAATAGAATAAAATACGCTGCTAAATACTATGATAATACAGAAAATCCTTTCAACAGTTATTTTATGGAAAATTTGCCTTTAAAACCTTTGACAATTTATGACGGAACTTATCGTTATGTGTTGCTGTTTAAAATTTTGAAAGTCAGGGACGCAAATGATACAGAGTAATTTTCAGACAATCCAGGATATTCTCATAATCTCAGTGCGCTTAAACGTGGGAGTGCCTGGAAAACGATAAAAATGGTACAATAAGAGAAACTTGGGGAAGTGTTGCAAGAAGAAATGGCCAAATACTTGAAAGATG
This sequence comes from Kosmotogales bacterium, assembly GCA_030156385.1. Taxonomy (GTDB): domain Bacteria; phylum Thermotogota; class Thermotogae; order Petrotogales; family Kosmotogaceae; genus JASGMR01. The sequence goes on along the minus strand of JASGMR010000054.1, from coordinate 7,847 downwards.
TCTGAAAAGCATAGTGGAGGGGAAAAATGGATGATTATTTGAAGAAGAATTATGATAAAATCACAAAATATTTTGCAGCAACTTATTTCAACAAAACGTGGGATATATTGGACAATACGGAAAGAACGAAAGATGACATTGAAAAGATGAAGCATCTGTGTCATTCATCGTTTCAGCACTGGACTGAAGTGGAAAACTGCACGGAAGAAAATCTTTCTATTGGTTACTGGCAGCTTTCAAGAGTGTATTCGGTTGCAGGGGAAGGAGAAAGCGCAATAAGGTATGCAAACAAATGCATCGAAATATCCGAAAATGCCGAGCTGGCACCCTTTTATATTGCCTATGCATACGAGGCTAAAGCGAGAGCCTTAAAGATTCTCGGAAAATCTGAAGAATCGAGAGCGGTTAAAAATATTGCCGGAGAATTCGTCCCGAAAATTAAAGATAAAGATTCAAAAAAACTGATAGAAAAAGATCTTGAGAACATCTGATTCATAACAAAATTTTAAAAAATTATTTTCGCAGTCCGGTTTGTCTTTTGTCTGCTGAAATACTTTCCCCGTTCATTCAAAAACAACAGGTTTCTTTGGATAACATTCATTGGAGTGAAACGATATGATCGTGATTTCAAAGGGTAGAACGGCCGAAATTTATCGTCTTGATGGCAAAAAGGTTTTAAAACTTTTTTACCAGGATTTTCCTCTTTCAGAGGTTGAACTGGAATATGAGAACAATCTTCAGATACAATCGACGGGATTGAAAATTCCCGAAGCTTTCGAGTTGTATAAGATCAACGGGCGATACGGCATTGTTTATGAAAAGATATCGGGCAACTCGATGTTGATGGAGATGTTTTCCAACACCGAAAAGATTTCAGAATATATGAGGATATTGGCAGAGGTACATTCAGAAATCCATAAAAACACTGTTGACAAACTCACTTCTCATGACGAGAGACTAAAAAGGGATATTTATGAATCCCCTGTTCTGTCCGTCCCGGAAAAAGACAGGTTGCTGATGAAATTAAAAGAGGCCACTCATAAGGGAAATCTCTGCCATGGCGATTTTCATCCGGACAACGTTATCATTTCGGAGGAGGGACCGGTTGTTATCGATTGGATAACCGCCGCAAAGGGTAATCCCGTAGCAGACATAGCCAGAACTGTTATCCTGATCGCTGTTTCCGAACCGGTTGATAATTTCGGAAATACTGAAATAAAGGAAGATTTGAGAAAATTTCTCTGCAGAGAATACGTGAACGGCTATGAAAAGATTTGCCCTTTTCCCCGCGATGATTTATTTTTCTGGATTCCCATTGTGGCAGGAGCTAGATTGAACGAAAACGTTCCCCGGAACGAAAAGATTAAACTATACAATTTAGCTATCGGCGGCGAAAAGTTAGAATTGTAAATAATTCAAAAACATCATCCGAGCTTTCCCGAAGTAAAGATCAGAATATCTTAGGTATGAAACGCCAGGGCACCTTTTTCATATATTCTTCGTATTGAGAACCCAGCTTCCGCAAAAGAAATTTTTCTTCTTCGATTGCGGTTATGATTGACAGTATTGAGAATAACAGAGCGGGAATCAACATCCAGACAATACCCCAGCCGATCGCCATCCCAAAATACATGAGGATGAGGCTCAGATACATCGGATGGCGTATAGATGAAAACGGCCCCGATGTCACGACTTTCTGAATTTGATCGGACGTTTCATGAGCCTTCTCATGAAATTTATGACAATAAGCATGAAAGATGAACCCGAAAGCAAAAATGCCCCAGCCAATTATCCTTAATATCAATCCACTAGACAATGACGCCCATGAAAAGATTTCTCCAAGAATCCCCACCACCAGAATGAACACAAATCCGAACAGCATCAGAATATTCGGTTTCATCAACGTCAGCCAAACAGATGATTTTCTTTCATTCATAATTCTCACTCACCTCAGACTTTGTATTTTGCATTTTGACCATTCTCTTTTCGTTCATAAGGATTTCAGGAAAAGTACCTCATCTGTTTTTCTCATATCCGTGAATGAACCTTTCAATCTTACGGATTGACACATTCAATGGCCACAACACATATTATATAACTTATTTCGATTATTTATTTCAGTGAGAAATGAGGAAAAATGCTACGGAGTGTGTACTTAAAAAATATCGGTGAGATAATCGGAATTCGTCTTAAACTGAATTTCCTTTCTGAAAATTTTATACATATCTTTCCCGCTTAAAAAAGAAGAGCCCTATTTATAGGGCCCTTCGATGAAGTACAGTCGTTTTTGAACTTTTATTTTTATCTTGCGATTATTTTTCAGAGATCGGACTCGTTGATCGTGTATGTAGGCGGCATCGCAGGTGTCCAGTTCATATTTGGTGTAATCGGAATGACCGAAAAACCACCTTTTTCTCAGCGATCGCATAACCTATTGATGAACAGAGTGCGGCCTCGGCTACCGTGTCCGCCCTCGTCTTTTCTCCCGTGTCATAGGCGTTGGCATGAATCAATCTCATAATCTGTACCGGTGTTGCATAAATCACAACGACATCCGGTTCAACTTTGCTGCTTTCAAGTGCCTGAACATATACACCGGCATATTTTTTCCCGGTATCTCCGAGCTTGAAGGTGTTTGCCATGAATTTTTTTCCTGCAACCTCATCCTTGCAATAGGCACCAACAGCGGCTTTACCGGATGAAATGACCTCTGTGGTTTCAATCAGACCAACACATGCGGCACCCATGGAACAGATCATTTTTTCCGGTACTCCGGAGTTGTCTCTACCCTGGCATCTCGCAATGGAAACGAGTTGACAGAGATTCAGTTTGTGAGGCATCGGTTTCTTTGGAAGATCTTCAGCTTTTTCATACATCTTGATTCCAACCGGTTTCGTGTCCAGTCTCAAGATGGTCTCTAATTCTTTCGCTATTTCTTGTCTTGTCATATAAACCTCCTTCTTATTTGTGAAACATTTCACTTTATATTTATTCTCGCACTTTATTATTACGAAAAGTATGAAGGAACCATTAAAAAAATATTTCACATATACTCAATTGATATATATTCTTATTTTAATATACGATTGAAAAGTTTTATTTCTCTGCATGGATTTCTCAAATGTTATGAATCATTGGGATAAAAAGACAAATATACATCAAACGGTTGGTGTACAGGCATGAATCATCAGGATGAACTGACGTCAGCGTATTATTTTCCCATAATCAATTGCTGGAGCACTTTGATTCCCTCCTGAATTTGTGTTGAACTTAGATGACCATAGCCAAGGAGGAGTTTATCCCTGTGATCGTTTCGTGAAAAGCAATACTTTGTCAGTGGAAATACCCGTATACCTGCGTTTTTGCAGGCAAGGATGAATTGTCCTCCAAATTCATAACCAGGGAATTGAAGTGCTACGTGCAGACCTGAGGCATCACCCCACGAACATACTGAATCGCCGAACGCTTTTTTCAGTGAGTTCAGAAGAATATTCCTCTTTTCACCGTATGCGTGGCGCATACGCCTTATGTGTTTATCCATTTTCCGCTGTCGGAGAAATTCGGTCAACGCCGCCTGTTCCAGAATCGGATTCTGTACGTCCATGTAATTGCGGTAGTGTTTCCATTTGTTTTGCAGAGATTTCGGTAACACAGCAAAACCAAGTCGTAGTGCAGGGAACATCGTCTTGCTGAAAGTTCCGACATAGATAACATGGGATGAATTCATCGAATAAACAGGACTGACCGGTGAACCACAATAACGAAACTCGCTGTCGTAATCATCCTCGATGACATAAAAATTTTCCTTCATAGCCAGGCGTATAAGGTCAGCACGACGTGTAGCGGGAAGGATTCCGCCCAGCGGAAATTGATGGGATGGCGTGACATAAACCGCAGAAATATTTTTGCCGTTAAGTGAACTGACGTCCGCCCCCTGACTATCAACGTTCATAAGATGAAAATTATATTTTTTATCGGAAATGACGGTACGGATTCCCGGGTGGGAAGGATTTTCCAGTGCAAAGGTATGACCCTCTTTATAGAGAATGTCCACGAGCAGATGAAGTGCCTGCGTCGCACCCGATGTGATGAATACATCTTCAGGATCCACTTTCATACTTCTGCTTCGTAGAAGCCAGTGGGCTATTTCTTCACAGAGCGTTTCATAACCCTTTGGTCCGGAGTATTCCAGTTGTCGTTTCGATAGACTATCCGCCGCATTGCTTATGATCTTATTCCACGTCTGCCATGGAAAAAGTTCCAGATCGGGCTGGCCTGTTTTGAAATCCCACACGATAATTGGCTTATTTTTATCGGTTTTCCGCACTTTTTCATTTCTCCGTACGGGGTGGATCTGAAGCCCGTCGGCCACACGCGATGGTGTTCCCTGATGAGTGATAATAAAACCTTCCGTCCAGAGCATATCGTAAGCATCACAGACCGTGTTACGGGAAACATCCAGTCCCTTTGCAAGTTCTCTTGTGGATGGCAGGGTCTCTCCAGGTCCAATTTGTCCTGTCAGAATACGTTCCTTAAACGAGAGAAAAATCTGGCGCGCCAAACCTATCTCACTATTATGATTCAATATAATTCCCCACATGAAGTTGCTCCTTCAAACTGGTACCCCCAAAATGATACAAAACTGGCTCTTAAAACATTCCAGTAGTCGCAGTATAATTATAACAAGATTCGGCATTAATGCAATGATAATGAAGAGGATATTGAATGAAGCATATACAGGGAAAAATATATCTGCTTGGAGCTTTTTCGCTGGCGGGTACTTCAGTTATAACGGGACGAATTCTCTCTATGAAATTAAGCAGTTTCACAATAACGGCGATCAGTCTGGGAATGGTACTCGTCTTTTTATTACCGTTCTACGGATCAAAAACTTTAAAAACAATACATTTACTGGCAAAGAGTGATTGGGTGATGATTCTGTTCCAAGCTGTTTTCGGGATTTTTCTGTTCCGCACCTTTCTTCTCTTCGGTGTGAGGTTAACGAATACCGTGGAGGCCGGAATATTAACCGGCACTACGCCGGCTATCACGTCGTTGATGGCCTTCTTCTTTTTGAAGGAACGTCTATCAGGAATAACGGTGCTGGGAATCGGCTTTACCGTGACTGGCATTATTTTATTGCAGGGAACCGATCTTCTGTCAGCACAGTTTTCCGACGGGCATCTTGCAGGGAATACACTGATTATCTGTGCCGCTGTGAGTGAATCTGCCTTTAATATTATTTCAAGAAAACATAAAGTAGAGGCAAAAGACGTGTCGAAAGTGCAACTCGATCCAGTCGTGCAGACGCTTCTGGTGTCTGCCATTGCTCTCTTATTGTCCATCGTTCCGGCAATCTGCGAACGACCTCTCACTTCCTTATCTACGATCGGATGGGAAGAATGGTTCGCTCTTGTCTGGTACGGCCTGGTTGTGACCGCACTGGCTTTCATCTTTTTTTATGAAGGTGCAAAACGCTGCGACGCTTATGTGATAGCCGCCTTTTCAGGGATGATTCCTCTGGTTTCGATGCTTCTTTCCATCATCCTTTTAAGGGAAAAGATCGGGTATAACCAGTGTATTGGAGGTTTCCTCATTATTTTAAGTATGGCGCTCATAGGAAAAAGAGAGAAAGTTGAACCGATCACTTGAGTTAAATTACCGATCAAGAATATTTATTAATTAAAATTCAGGAGGATAACATGTTTACGATTGATAATCACGTTGAGGACATCTTTCCCGGAACAAAAGCCGGAATTTTGATCATGAAAAATATTTCTGTTAATCGCTCTGTTGAAGAACCTGAGATCATCCACAGTCTTGACGAAATGAGACAAAGATACGGCCATCTGAACAGAGAAGAACTGAAGAAGCTACACCCGATTCTGGCCTATACGAATTATTACAAAAAATTCAGATGCAGCTATCCCGTTATCGCACAACTGGAATCCGTGCTGAAAGGGAGAAAGACACCGCATGCAGAATCCGGATTATTGCAGGCCATGTTCTTATCCGAACTTGAGAGTATGTTGCTCACTGCGGGACACGACCTGTCGAAATTACAATTGCCTTTACAATTGAAAGTAGCCTCCGGAGATGAGAATTATCGATCCATTTCGGAAAAGGATATAACCACTGTCGAAGGAGATCTCATGATATGTGACGGTATGAGTGTTATATCCAGCATCATGCGGGGACCGGATTTCAGAAGCCGTATCACAGCATCGACCACGGAGGTACTGTTCACAATCTATGCACCGCCTGGTATAGAGACGGATTACATTGAAACTGATTTGAGAAAGCTGGAAGAGAGGATTAAGACGTTCTCGTCTTCTTCCGTGACAATGAGTTTACAGGTATTCTCAAAAGATTAACTCAGATATAAAAGGATCAATAGAATAACTTGAAGAGCGCCCACGACTATAAAACCAACTCTTTTCATCTTCCGTTGAAATCGGAGTTTTATATTGTGCTCATACCGGTATAGAATTTTCCCTTATGACCGTTCCCAGAGTATCCGGTTGTTTTCGAACCGAACGTTCGCTTTTTTTGTATCTCTGAGCCAGGACATATAGGATCTGATCGTGCTTCCCACCAGAACATATTGCTCGAAGTTCATAACCAGGCCGTATCGATTGAACATTTCCTGCAGGATTTCCTCAAACGTTACGGCGGTTTTACAGAAATCCAATATCCTGTCCGCAATTTCCAGCACTTTTATCCTGTTATAACACACCAACTCAACTATATCTGCGGATGCTTCGGTATGAGCAGGCACAAACATGACAGCCTGCATGGTTTCCACCATATCCAGTGTTTTCAGGTAAGCATCAACATCATAAATGAAGGGTATCCCGTACTTGTCCAGTGTTTCTCTGCTGCTTATGCAGTCCGCGAGAAAAACAACGTCATCCGGTGTTCTGAAGCCCACCATGTCAAAGAAATGTCCCGGCAGCGGTATAATCTCGATTTCCCTGGGAAAAGCCGTATCGGATATGTCCCGCACCTCGCTTCCCTGTGCCATCAGGAATTTATGACGCAGTTCTCCAGGGGGATATCCGCCGTACAGGAACGAAGGTTCCAGTAGAGGGTGGCGGGTGAAGGCAGCCTCAATTCCGTTTGCAAAGATCGGGCAGTCTGTCTGTTTCTGTAAATAACGATTACCACCGATATGATCCGCATTGGAGTGTGTGTTCAGGATCGCTTTCAGTTTCCAGCCGTTTTTATCCATTATCTGCCGGACTTTACGTCCTGCCTCTTTATCATTGCCGCTGTCGATCAAATATACATCGGTGTCATTCGTCCTGTAAACACCTATCTTGGCGGGACAATTGATATAATAGCTTCGCTTTTCAACCTGCACTAATTCATACATTTTTACATCCTCCCGGATTTTTATCGTCTTCAATCAATTTTGTTGAAAATCACTGTGCGTTCTTTTAGAGAAATCTTTCCAACCTGATATCCATATTGCACTAGTTCCTTTTTATATCTCAGAAAAGAGTGATCTATCTCAATTCCGGCGATATCATGTATTTCGGCGAAGGACAGTTTTAGCGTAGAACCGCCATTCTTTTGAACATATTCCCACAGAGCATTGTATTTACTCATAAAATCCCCTCCATGCAAATTTTTTTCGCTCACTATTCCTGATATATGGGAAAAGAACAGATATGTAAATCATTATATCACGGGGATATGTGACACGGAAATCGAATATTTATAATCAATGCTCCAATCTCCGATCACTCTGCTGGAGTTACGACCGAATTCTGTCGACAATCGCTGAAAAAAGAAGATATTCTTCTCACATTCGTGTTCTTCAAAAAAAAATACAAACTCCTCCT
>JASGMR010000053.1 GCA_030156385.1 Kosmotogales bacterium | reverse complement strand
GGTTATTTTAATTTGTAATGGTGATCTTTTCAAAAAATAAAATTATAGCAATTGTGTTTATTCGAAATGATATAATTATTTTATGAATGGTTTGATATCGTTGATGCCGGATTTTCTTCATGAAGAAGTTCTGAAGATCTGGAAAGATTTGGATATTTTATTCGGTTTGAATAGAGTTAAAAGCACCTTATATCCACATATTACTTGGGTAATCTCTCAAAGTTGCGATGAGTATGAGATTATCGAATGGTTGGAAGGGGAAAAGAAAAAGCATTTTCCTTTCAATATTAAAACCAATGGAATAGGTATATTCACTGGTAAAAGGCCGGCAATATACATTCAAGTGAAGCAGAATGTAGAACTTATAAAATTTCAACAGCATCTCTATGATAAGTTTTCTCCACAGGCAAAGGAACTGAAGAAGCTGTATTTTCCTGAAAACTGGATACCACATATAAGCTTAGCTATCGAAGATGTTAATGGCAATAACATATCCGGAGTCATTGAGCATCTTTTGCCGATAAGTTTTAAACATGAAATAAAAATTACAGGGATATCTCTTGTGAGGAGAAAAAAGGGAGAAAACATGGAGATTGTGAAGAATTTTTTCTTCCCGGATAAAAATGATCTGGAGGCATATGCATGAATCTAAAAAATTATTACCTGTTTTCTTAAAATGGGTTTCTATACATTAATTGTTGAATACCTTGAATACTGTTTGTGAATAAGACATCAAAAATTTTCAATCGTATTTATAAATATTGTAAGATCCAAGATTTTTAAAAAATATTGTTTCTGATTTTATAGCTTTGAGTGCGTCTTTTATCTTATCTGTTTCCTGAGAGCCTTCAAATCCAAGATAAAATAAATAATGCCATTTGTCTTTTCTGGAAGGTCTGGATTCAATTTTTGTCATATTGATATTTCTGTTCGACAGTTCTCCTAGAACTCTGTAAAGGGCACCGGCTTTATTCAGCGTAATAAATATAATAGAGGTTTTACAGTTGCCTGAAGCTTCAGCCATTTTCTTTCCCATCACAAAAAATCTTGTGGAATTAAAATGAAGATCTTCAAAATTTTTTTTGAGAATTTTTAGCCCATATGTTTTTGCTGCAAGCTCACTGGCTATAGCGGCGGTATCATTTTTGTTTAATTTCAATAAATTCTTTGCGGCACCGGCGGTGTCGTAAAAATCTACAGGTTCTATTCCGGCTTTTTTGAGGTTTTCCCTACACTGAGAAAGTGCCTGATGGTGTGAGATAACATATCGAACATCCACCAGTTCCATCTGAGGAAGACATAAAAGGCAATGCTCAATCTTTTGAGTTACTTCTGCCTGAACGAATAAATCATATTTCATCAATGCATCGTAAGCAGGAATGACTGTGCCTGCGAGAGTGTTCTCGACCGGGAGCATCGCATAATCAGCTTTGTCGTTTAATACTGATAACAGTAGTTCATCAAAATCTTTACATGGAAGAGTGATTGGGTTTTCTATAAAATGCTGTTTGATTGCCTGTTCCGAATATGCGCCATGTTCTCCCTGAAATGAAACAACGATAAAAATCCCCCCCATTCTTTCTATTAGTTTAGGGTATCACAAAAACCGTATTTTTTATATTTAAAATTATATAAAAATGATGGTTTTTTGTATTAATTTTTTTATTTATATTAAATATAAGTTGCACATAACAAATGTGAGTTAAAAATAAAACAAAATATAAAACATAGAATTATAAAGATAATTTTGTTTAATGGCAAATAATTAAATGAGAACAAATATATTCAAGCAAATTAAGATTTGTATATAACAAAATTAGTTGTTAGAATCAATAAATAAAGAGGAGTTTTACAATAAAGTTTTTTGTCGACACAATATATGTTTTTTGAACCTAATATTTTAGCTAGGGTTTCATTTTTGTTAAAGTATGAATTTATTTTCGCGTATAGCGAGTGAGGAGGGAAGTAACTCATGAAAAAATTGGTACTGATTTTCATTATTTGCCTTATGGTTTCTGTTTTTATGTTTGCCGAAGAAATTTTAATTGGTTTTTCGATGGACAATTTGAGATTGGAAAGGTGGCAGCACGACAGGGATATTTTTGTCGAAACTGCCGAAAGATTAGGTGCTAAGGTCCTGGTTCAATCTGCTAATGGAGATGATGCAGTACAGTTGTCACAGGCCGAAAATCTTATTGCTCAGGGGGTAGATGTACTTGTTATCCTTCCACATAATGGAAAAGTTATGGGGAGTATAGTAGAAGAAGCACATGCAAATGGAATACCTGTTATCGCATATGACAGATTACTCATGGATTGTGATCTGGATTGGTATATTTCATTTGACAATGTGAGAGTAGGAGAATTACAAGCCGAATATCTTATAAGCAAAAAAGATAGCGGAAGATTCTTTCTTTTAGGTGGATCTCCGACGGATAATAACGCTTTTCTGTTCAGAGAGGGGCAGATGAATATTTTACAGCCCTATATAGATAGTGGAGCAGTTGAGGTTGTTGGAGATCAGTGGGCAAAGGATTGGTTACCACAGGAAGCGATGAATATAGTCGAAAACGCATTAACTGCGAATAACAATGAAATAGATGTTATAGTCGCTTCTAATGACAGCACTTCTGGAGGAGCGATAGAAGCGCTTGCAGATCAGGGCTTGGCTGGAAAAGTATTTATTTCCGGACAGGATGCTGATTTGGCTGCATGTCAAAGGATAGTTGAAGGTACGCAATCGATGACAATTTATAAACCAATCAAGGATTTAGCTACTCAAGCTGCTTTTCTGGCAATTGCGAGCGCCAAGGGTATATTCATGAGACCTAACGGATATGTCGATAACGATTTGATTGATGTTCCATCGATCCTTTTGACGCCTATTCAGGTTGATGCTGTAAACATGTATGAAACAGTTATAATGGACGGATTCCACGGGTTAGAAGAAGTGTATAAAAATGTACCGAAAGAGCAGTGGCCTGAATAAAGTTATTCCGTAGTAAAACTATTATGATTTAAATGCCCCGGGATAATTAATCCTGGGGTGTCTCCTTTAAAATGAGGTGGAAGATGAATAATATTCTGGAAACAAAAAAAATAATCAAAGATTTCCCCGGAGTCAGAGCGCTTAATAATGTTTCTGTGGATATAAGAGAAAATGAAATACACGCTATATGCGGAGAAAATGGTGCCGGTAAATCGACTTTGATAAACATTTTAAGTGGCGTGCATCCATTCGGTACTTACTCCGGTAAAATATTTATGAACGGTGATGAAATGAAATTTCACAGTATAAAAGATGCTGAAAATTCTGGTATAGCGGTTATTCATCAGGAACTTACCCTATTCGAAGAACTCAATATTACTGAAAATATTTTTATGAATCATCAAAGAACGAAGGGGATTTCAATAAACTGGGATTATATGAACAAAGAGACGGCAAAATGGTTGGAAAAATTGAAATTAAATTATGTTAAACCGACTGTTGTTGTTAAAAATCTTGGAGTTGGTAAACAACAGCTTATTGAAATTGCAAAGGCTCTTATGAAAAAATCAAAAATTCTTATACTGGATGAACCCACGGCATCGTTGACAGAACAGGAAACTGAAATTCTTTTTGATATTATCAGAGAACTTAAAAAAGAAGGAGTAACATGTATTTATATTTCTCATAAACTCGATGAAGTGTTTGAAATTGCAGATAGAATAACAGTCTTGAGAGATGGAGAATCTATTGATACTAAAGAAATTGATGAAATAAACGAAGCTGAAATTGTTAAAATGATGGTAGGAAGGGAAATAAATCAAATGTATCCAAAAAGAACGAATAAGCCTGGAAAAGAAATTCTTAGAATAGAAAATTTCGATGTGTACGATGTGGACATTCCGGATAAAAAGTCGGTCGATAATGCGAATTTTGAATTGAGAGAAGGAGAGATTCTGGGTATCTCCGGATTGATGGGTGCGGGAAGAACGGAACTTGTGAGCAGTATTTATGGAGGCTATTCGGGAAAATGGAGGGGAAAGGTTTTTTTCAAAGGAGAAGAAATAAAAATAAAAAAACCTTCCGAGGCTCTGAAAAAAGGATTTGCCTTTCTTTCGGAAGATAGAAAAGGAGAAGGATTAATACCAACGATGGATGTGAAGGAAAATGTTACAATAGCATTTTTAAAGAAGTTTGTGGATATTATAGGTATTAATCAGAATAAATTGATAAATTCGGTGAATAAAGTTGTGGATGATCTTGATATAAAAACCCCTTCTTTGAAGGCGAACATTACGACATTGAGTGGGGGTAACCAGCAAAAGGTCTTACTGGGAAGGAATTTATTGTTTAATCCAAAAATTCTGATAATGGATGAACCGACAAGAGGTATAGATGTGGGAGCAAAGCACGAGATATATGTTTTAATGAATGAGCTTACAAAATCAGGAATATCAATAATTATGGTTTCTTCAGAGCTTCCGGAAATACTTGGAATGAGTGACAGAATAATAATTTTAAAAGAAGGAAATATAGTGAAAGAATTCGATAATGAGAATAAAAGTATAACTCAGGAAGATGTGATGATTTATGCTGCGGGAGGAAATTAAAATGAAAAAACTATTCAAATTAAATATAAGGGCATATATGATGATCATTGCTCTGGTGATTATATGGGTCATTTTTTCAATCATTACAGGAGGAAATTTTCTTTCATCTAGAAATATTTCCAATCTGTTTAAGCAATCTGTATTTACATCAATTTTAGCCATTGGAATGGTTTCGGTTATTATTCTTGGTGAAATAGATCTTTCAGTAGGATCTATAGTCGGTTTAGCCGGTGGTATAACAGCCATCTTTGATGTTTGGAACGGTTTCAACCCGATATTTACGATTTTAATCACTCTCGCAATAGGGGCGGCAATAGGAATATGGCATGGATGGTGGGTGAACAATGGAGTTCCATCTTTTGTCGTTACCCTTGGTGGATTACTCATATACAGGGGAATTCTTATAGGAATAACGAGAGGAACGACTATAGGGCCACTTTCGTCAACCTTTAAAACTCTTGGAAAAGATTATCTTCCAAATTGGTTTGGTATAGTACTCGGTGTAGTAGCTTCAATATTTGTTGTGTACTCAATTTTAAATTCCAGAAGAAATAAAAAGAAATATAATTTCGAAGTTCCTTCGCTTGGAATAGATGTTTTGAAAATATTAGTGTTCATAGGATTGATAACTTTATTTGTATACGAACTCAACGATTATCGGGGAATGCCGATCGCTTTTCTGGTGTTGCTTTTTGCTCTGTTATTCTTCTCATATACCACAAGGAATACCGTGTTTGGACGTTCGATTTATGCTATTGGGGGAAATAAAAATGCCGCAAAATTATCCGGTATAAATATTAAAAAAAGCACTTTAATGGTATTTATGATAAATGGTATAATGGCCGCACTGGCCGGAATAATTTTAACTTCCAGATTGAACGCGGCTTCTGTTCAATCGGGTGATGGAGCGGAACTGGATGCGATTGCTGCCTGTGTCATTGGGGGGGCGAGTTTATCTGGCGGTATCGGTACGGTTAGTGGGGCTGTCATCGGGGCTATCGTTATGGCCAGTCTTGATAATGGAATGAGTTTGATGAACATGCCGATGTTCTGGCAGTCGATAATAAAAGGATTGGTTTTGATAGTAGCTGTTTGGATTGATATAGCCACCAAGAAAAGGGCAAAAATGGCTTAGATTTTTAAAATTTATTTATTGAATTGAATTCGCATGAAGGATTTTATATCGAAGAATTTCTTTGTTTTCTTAAATCAAAGCGATTTTGTGTTTGAATAATATAGTAAACTTATCGGTTTTGAAAAAATAAAAGGGGTATATAAAGTTTGAATTATTTGAAGTTTATTTGATAAAAAATGGGTTCTGAAGATTTTTTCAAGGTAAATGGAGAAAAAAATAGCTTCAGAGTCCATCTATTTTTATTAGTACGGAGATTACCCGGATAGAGTTCCGCTTAAAACCTGAAATATAAAAAAAGATAATACGAATACTCGTATTATATATCCGGAATTTCAAATTTGAATATTCGGCTTTTTTACAGATAATAGAAGCTCAATTCATATTTTCTATATTTTTAGTGATAGTTCACAATTTCATAAAAATTGTTTATGATTGTTGTGTAGTCATGTTAAATTTGTTATGGTTTTTCTCAAAATGTATGAGTTGATGATAGTGATACTTGTAAATGGAGGAGAATATGAAAAAATGTGTGATTGTTCCAACTTATTGGGGATCGATAGACGGAAAAGAAGAAATAGTTTTTGATCATCCTACGGACTTAAATTCAGAGGGAACACTGAAACGATTATTGAAAAATTTATCGTCATTTGAAGAGATAAAGAACAGAGAGATTTCTGTAAAGATAGTGGGGATATCCAACAGAAATGATACGAATAAAAAAGTGGAATGCATATTGGAAGAACAAATAAAATCCTTTGAAGATAGAATTGATATTTCTTTGTATTCTTACAGCCAATTGGAGAGTTTCAGAAAAGAAATTTATCCAGATCTTTTTGAACTCATAAATCCGATGAGTTATTCACAGATAAGAAATTTATGTTTGTATGTTGCTTTGAAAAATAAAGTGGATATAGGAATATTTTTAGATGATGATGAAATATTGATAGATAATGATTATTTCAAGATAGCCGAAGAGGGAATGTTCGAAAATACCGCTGATAATGGAACTATTTTGGGAAAAGCAGGATGGTATGATCAGGAAAAATCTGATTTTGAAAAATTTTGGGAACTGAAATGGTGGCCTAAAGATGAGAAAATGAATGAAACTTTTGACAGATTGATGGACAAAAAATCCAGATTTAAACCTACTTTAATGGGGCTCGGTGGAAATATGGTCATTTCAAAGGTTTTGATGAAGAATGTATGTTTTGATCCAAAAGTGAACAGGGGTGAAGATATAGATTACGTACTGAATGCCAGATTCAAAGGTTATAGATTTTATTTTGATCCGGAGCTCAGAATCAGACATCTCCCCCCCGATAAAGAAACGCCGTTGTGGAGAAAAACCAGGGAAGATGTATATAGATTTCTTTACATGAGAGATAAATTCGAGTCGCACTTTTCCGTAGACGAGTTTCAAAAGGTTTCTGTTAAAGAATTGGAACCATATCCGGGAATATTTTTGAAGGAAGATCTGGAAGAGAGAATTTTTCAACATAACAGGGCTTTATCGTTGAAATATTTATCGGAAAATGATAAAAGAGGATTTGAAGAATGCATGAAAAGTAGTGAAATACCTTTTTATTACATAAAAAATGAAAATGCGGCGAATGATTATTTGAGTGTCATAAAAAAATGGGAGAGACTTACAGAAAATTTTTAAATATTTTATAATAGTTTTAGTTATGAAAATGATTGAGTGGTGAGTTTGTATAGATAAAATATATAAAAATGGTTATATTCCTGGTGTATACACGAGAGAAAAATTACGAAATTACCTTCAGTTTTATCAATTTAAGCATGAAGATATTTTTGTTGATAAATTTGGAAATAAGGAAATTTACAGAGATTTTATATCTGATGATTTGGTTGGAAAAGGAATTATCGGCAAAAATGGACAAAAAAAGTATCTGGAGAGTTTTAAAACATTTTGGAATTTTGAGAAATTATCGTATTTAAGTGATGAGGAAATAAGGCATAAGCTAGAGGAATTGCGGCAGAGCTTTTTAACTGAACATGAAAAAAAATGCCTGAAAGAGTATAAATTTAAAAGTTTGAAAAAATCTTTCGAAAATGTGGATAAACACTTTGACATGAGCGTGTATCGGGATAAATCCATTACTTTTCTCGGAGATACGACGAAATTTTTTGAATTATTTCAATTGACTGATGAATTAAAACCCGTTTTTTTTGTAGATAGTTATGAATATCTGATTTATTTAATGTCATTTTTGAATAAAAATTACAGGGGACATGAAATAACTTTTGTTCTGAAAAAGACTCCTTTGTTTTTCGAGCCTGAGGAAGATCACATTGAATATATAAAGCGCCAATTCCCGGGATTAAAGTTTTTATATTCCCTTGTGGATTCAAATACTGCGGGGTTCGATTTGAGAGATTTAACTTTGAACAAAATTATTCAGGAATCCTTGAAGAAAGGGGCAACTTTTATAGTTATAGGTGAGGACGCCTCGATTACGTTTGAAGGAGGAAGATTTCCATACTGGGTTGTATCCCCGATAATTAATGATAAATTCAGTAAGTATGCAGGTACAATGCCATCGATGAGTAAAAATGAAATAAAAGTGATAGTTAAGAAGATGACAGGAGAATGGAATTATGAATTTCAAAAGATATTCGATGGAATGGAAAGATCCACATTCAATATTTGCTCAGATGTCGAAAAAAATGTGAATAACTTTATGAATTTGTATTCCAATACCTATCGCAATATCGACTTCCCTGATTTTCAAATATTTGAAGATGAATGGGCGAAAATAATTCTGGAAAGGGAGAAGAATATAAGTGAATTTCTCAGAAAAAACGATGAGAAAAAGATGAAGTATGTTTCTTCTTATTATGATCTGAAAGATCTGAATAAAATTGAATATGTTCCCGGGAAAGACAGGGACTGTGTATCTTTGAAAGGAGTTTATTTTAAAGATGCTTCCGAGGTAGACATAACCCCATTTTTTGCGAGTGATGTTGGGCAGGATTTGATAGATGTGAGGGCATTTATAAGAAAAGAAAAGGATTATAAACAACTTTCTTTTTTTATAAATTTTCTCTATTTTGCAACTGAAAATCTTGTTATGCTGTACAATTCCACTTTAGGAAATAATAAAAATGAAAAAATCAATTTTAAGAATTTTTTTATCGATTCGTATTTTAACGGAATATCCTGTACACCATCCCTTTACAATAAGGCATATATAGGATTGACCAGAGATAATGAAGTGAGAATCGGAAGAGAAGAATTGACGGAAGGTTTTTTAGAGATTGATAGAGAAAAATTAAATTGGAAAAAAGAGTGTGTCAATGAAGAAAAAAACAATTGTGAAATATGTATTTACACACCTATGTATGAAGAAAAGTTGAATGAAAATGAATTTCCCCACTCTATTCGAAAGGTGGGATCGAACAGATACAACATAGTTATCGTTGATAACAGAGTGGTTTGTATTCGTTTTGGAGAAGTTTATTTACCCCCGTTTGGAGTTGTCGTATCACTCAACGAACACAGATTTTTAAAATTCAGGGAAACGATAAAACTTTTCAGTTGTGAAAATGGGTATTTTAACTTTGAAAAAAATTTAAAGGTTAATTTTAACTTTAATTCTAATAAAAATTTTATTTGGAAATACGGGGGAGGCTCTCTTCTGGTAAAAAACGGAAAAAACTTGATGCAAAATGAAAAAACTGCAGAGAAAAATTTTGAAATGGAGGGATGGTACAATTCTTTATCGATGAAGACTCAAGAGACTCAAGTGCAGAATTGGGTCAGAGGACCGAGATCAGTTATATGTCTTGACAATAAGGGAGGGATTTTTTTCGGAGTTTTTTCCGGAAGAACGAGAGAGAGTAAAGGTGCAAGATTCGATGAAATGATTAAAATATTATCTGAGGAAATAGGAGATTTAAAAGATGTCATTAATCTTGATGGAGGTTCTTCATCATGTCTGGGAATGGTATACAAAAATGAATTTTTTGAATTGTCTTATCCATCGGCAACTACATACACCTGTGCCGGAATGGCAAGACCGGTAAATTCATTTTTAATAATAAAATTTAGAGGTGATAAAAATTAAAGAAAAGGATGAAATAAAATTGTTTGTATTCGATATGGGAGAAGTTGTTATATATAATACCAGAGTTTTAAATAAAATCAGTGATTTTTTGAATGTTTCAAAAGAGGAATTTATGACTATGGCCTTGAAGTCAAAAATTGATTTGTTACAAACAGGTGGTATTAAGACTCAAGAATTCTGGAATAATTTTTCAAATATCAGTGGCATTAAAATTGAGGAAGATCTGCTTGGAAAATTTTTCAAACCCCGTAAAAACAAACAGGTTTATGAATTGATAAATTTTTTAAAGAATAAATACAGGGTAGTTTGTGGTACGAATACGATAGATTCCCATTATTATTATTTGCAGAGGGCCGATTATTATTCTGTATTTGATAAAGTCTATGCCTCAAATCTTATGGGATATTCAAAACCGCAAGAAGAATTTTTCAATTATATATTGAAAGAAGAGAAAGTTAAACCAGAGGAAGTTGTTTTTATTGATGACAGCATTGAAAATATAAACTCAGCTGGGAAAATAGGATTGAAAACCATTTTATTTAATGATTATAAAGGATTAGAAGAAAAATTTATTGAATTCGAGTTACTGAAAAGCACGATATAATTCTATTGAAAATACATTTTTCTCAATATGGATAATAAATTATCAGGCTGAATTTTGTCTTCTTTTTTCCAGAGTTGATGTATTTATGGGGTTTGTCAGCTTGAAATCTGAACGACTGACCTTTTTTTATTCTAAATTCTTCATCTTCTATTTTAATAACGAGTTCTCCTGAAAAGACTGTTATGAATTCCTGAGTTCCTTCTTTGTGAGAATTAGATTTTAATTTCCCGTTTTTGAGTACTTCTACTTTATAAACTTCAAAATTTCTGTCGGAATCTTTATTTATTATAGGATATAACATATATTTTCCGTCATCTTCTACAATTGTTTTTATATCTTCATCTTTTATAATCATGTTCACAGGATCTTTGGTGCGCATAATTCTTGAAAAAGAAACATCAAGTCCGTTAGTGATTTTCCAGAGAATGTTAACTGTAGGATTCGATTCGGCTCTTTCTATTTGACCCAACATACTTTTACTCACGCCAGTTATTTCAGAAAGCTGCTCCAGGCTCAAATTCCTTTCGTGCCTGAGATATTTTAAATTTTTTGAAATAATCTCATTTAAATTTTCTATTATTTTCACTCCTTTTTATTATTTTATAACGTAAAAAGTATACTATATGATTCATATGAAATGCAAAGAATTTAACAGCTAAAACTTTTTCAACAATTAATATTATAAAAAATTATTGTTCTTGACAAAAACAAAAATATGTAATATATTACTTGTTAATGTAATATGTTACATTAAATTGGAGGAGATTTTTTGACAAAAAAGGAAAAAAGAAGATATATTTTAGGATCGTACTTTGTGATAGCAAATAAACTCCAGAGTTATGGAGATATACATCTCAAAGAAATCAATTTAACTACCAAGCAGTGGTTGTTTTTGGCGGTTTTAGAAAAGGATTTTGAAGATAAGAATAGTTATCCGAGTATTGGTGAGATTGCATATAGGATAGGTACGTCCCATCAGAATGCAAAACAAATTGCCGCTAAATTAAACGAGAAAGGTTTTATAGATTTTATAAGGGATAAGAAAGATAGAAGAATATTGAGAATAAAAAGCGTTGAGGAAAGCAAAGAATTATGGGAAAAAAGAAGTGAAAAAGATGATATTGAATTGAAGAATTTATTTATAGATTTTAAAGAAAGTGAATTAAGCGAATTTGTGAATTTTTTGATGAAATTTTATAAAAATATTTTAAAGAGAATAGACTATTTAGATATAAGGAGGGGAGATAAATGAGAACTTTGATTGTATATGGAACAAAGCATGGAGCAACAAAGAAAGTTGTAGATATGTTGAAGGAAAAAATTGCTGGTGAGGTTTCTATAGTGAACGCAAAAGAAAAAACTGAATGTGATATAAAAAGTTTTGATGTTGTGATTATTGGAAGTTCAATTTACATTGGAGCGATAAGAAAAGAAGTGAAAAAATTTATTCGAAGTAATTTAGAAGAAATTTTATCCAGAAAAATTGGATTGTTCCTGGTAAGTGGAGGTAGTGAGGAAATTGAAAGTTACTACAAAAAGAATTTTCCCGAAGAGTT
Organism: Kosmotogales bacterium; assembly: GCA_030156385.1. Classification (GTDB taxonomy): domain Bacteria; phylum Thermotogota; class Thermotogae; order Petrotogales; family Kosmotogaceae; genus JASGMR01. The sequence continues at coordinate 2,359 of JASGMR010000053.1, read as the reverse complement.
ACTGAAAAAAGCGAAAGCCAAAGGGTATTTCGGTTTTAGTTACGATGGGGAAGGGTACAATGCAATGGAGAGAATGGTGTTGAAAGAGATAGCAAAAAAGGCAATGGTAAAGGAAAAATTTGAAAAAAAGAACATGGATGATTTTTTAAATAGTTTGCAAATCAATGAGGGGACTTATAATGAAGAAGGGTAAAAAAATAGGCTTGATAATCATAATTACCATTTTAGCCTTAATAGCAGTTATAGCAATTGTGGCAGTTTATATACAATCTCAGATGAAAGTTGTCGATGACTTAGTGATAAACGATGTTGACTTATTGGGGATTTCTGACGGAGTTTATTTTGGCAGATATGAGACGATTTTGGTAAAGGCAGAAGTCAAAGTAGAGGTAAAAGATCACAGTATAATGAATATTGAGATTATAAAACATTCACATGGGAAAGGAGAAGAGGCAGAGTCAATTGTTGACAGTATATTGAATGAGCAAAGAATAAATGTTGACGTTATCTCCGGAGCAACAATAAGCAGCAAAGTTATTCTAAAAGCCGTAGAAAACGCATTAACGAACTAGATTAGCCTTTTCAATCGATGATAATAGAGATAAAATATTATTAAGGATTTTCTTCATTGTGTTACCTCTGGATTTGTCCAGAGGTCTTTTTTTGTTATGACTTTATCAAATAAATTGCGAACGATTATTATGTATGAAATTATGGTTTTTTTGATCAAAATAATTGGGATTTCATCTATTATATAAAGTATTAACAGTTTTTGATAATTTCTTCTTTTTGGCATAACACCAAGCAAATATAGTAAAAGTAATATCCATTATGATATCATCACAGAGTGGTGATTTTAACTGAATAATTTAGTGAATGAAATATCATGAATATCTTGTTATCTCGTGTTGGCAAATTTCTTCATATTATAATATTTTAAAAACTTTTTCGCGTGTCTTAAGAATATTATTTTAAAAATTGCACCTCAATATATTATTATAGGAGGGATTAAATGAGAGTAAAAAAGAATATTGTTTTAGCGATTCTTATTTTTTCAGCATTGTTTTTAATTGTTGCGTGTATTAAACCTCAAGAAGAGTATACTCTTGATCAAGCTAAGCAGAAAGTCATAGATGAGGTGATAACTGGAGAAGCTTATTTAAATGTAATAATGTTTGGTGCAACATCAGCATTTGGAAAAGATACCACGATATCTGAACTATTTAGAGATACTGGAGATGAAATTAAGTTAGATGAAGAAGCTTATATATTTTGGGTAGATTTCCATCCGGGTGCAATGTACGTTCATTATTCAGTTATGGTAACCGTAAATAAAAGTAACGGAGTTCTAAAAAAATATGATTGGAATTTTTGGCCTATAATAAACGGAGTTCCCTACTGGAAAGATCCGGATCAGTATTGGGATGAAACTCAATGGAGATATAGTTTTTTTGTGACTCCAGTTAAACCGATTAATTTGACTTTAATTTCTGATCATGAAAAAAATACAAAGAATTTTGATTCAGGTTTAGTTCCAAATGACGGTGAAGCAGCAATAGTGGTTAGAGGGGATAACCACGATGATTTTCAAGCAGATGAAGATCATATGAATGATTTCTACAATAATCAAGATATTTCAGTAACTTCTGTTGGGCCAACAGACGGAGCTACGGGAGTTATAAACGCTATAAATACTTTAAAAGCATCACCAACAGTTAACGATATATCGATTTTTGTAACAGGTCATGGTGGGAAAACTTCATCAGGGGAACCATATATTGTAGTTGGTACAACCAGATTGACAGCAGGGCAATTAGAAACAGCGATGACTCCTCCTCCAACGAAAACCTTCAAAGTTATCATAAATGGATGTAACAGCGGCGGATTTATCCCATATTTAGAAGATTTGCCTAATGTTGTGTGCATACATACTGCTGCAGCCTCAGGAGGATATAGCTATTTTGATTGGGATCCAAGGACAGGAGGAGATCTGCAAGCAGACCCGAACGCTTCTGATACTGGAAGCGAATGGGTGAGTGGTTTCTATGAAGATTTGGAAAGTATAACTACGAACGAAGCATCAATGGTTGAAATAACTGAAGAAGCATCACAAAGTGAGGTCCCCGTGATTTCTATAGTTTATAAATATGCCAAAGATTCTGCAAGAGCAAAAGATGCTGCGGCAATCAATGGTCTATCCGACCCACAGAATAGGTCGGCGGGAGAATAAATTGGAAATTTTTAAATAAATCTAAAATATGAGAAAGGTATCGGCCTATCTAATAGCTTTTTAATATACCCCCAATGAATGAGATAAATGATACCTTTCTCTGTTTTTATTTTCTAAAGTTTTAAAGGT
>JASGMR010000052.1 GCA_030156385.1 Kosmotogales bacterium | reverse complement strand
GGATTATTTATTATTATTGTTAGAGATTTTTTGTCGTTTTTTTGATAAACTATTAATGAGGTAATTATGTTTATGGATCAGTTTTGCAAACGATATTCATTTGAAAGAAGCGATAGAAAATTGTCTTACGGGAATACAAATCCTTATGATATTATTCGATAAAATAGATTTACTCGTCTATTCTTTGATTGTTTCACTTCTTACGATCTTATTCGTAAATAAAACGAGTTTCAAGGAAAAATATATAAACAACACTTTCAAGTTTTCTGTTTTTTCCATTATCATGTATCTTATATTCGATATAGGATCAATTTTGCTCGATGGTTCAACCGGTGGTATGAATCTCTTTTTGAATCATTTGTTTGTTTTTTTCTTTTTTCTTTTCGGGGCACTGGCTCCATTCTTCTGGACATTACTGGTCGATTATGTCATATTCAGAGATGAAAAGGGTATTCATAAAAGAATTAAAACCGTTTATATTTATCCGATCCTTATAAATGCGGTTTTGTCATTTTTGAGTATTTTTAACGGATGGTTTTTCAAAATAGGTGAAAACAATACGTATGCAAGAGGCGATTTATTTTTAGTGAATGAAACGATATACTTTTTTTATGTTTCAGTCATTCTGATACTAATAATCAAACACATAAGAAGACTCGAAAAAAAGTTCGTTTTTTCCATGATATTCGTTGTCACTTTTCCAACAATCGTAGGTATTTTTCAAAGTTTTTTCTACGGATTGGAACTGATCTGGCCCGCTATGACCGTTTCGGTCATGATTTACTTTTTTATACATCAGACGAATCTGCTGAACTACGATTATCTCACGGGACTGCACAACAGAAGATCACTGGATGATTATCTCAAGATGCATTTTTCAAAGTGCCCCGAAAAATATGGCGGAATAATGATAGATGTTTTCAGTTTCAAACTCATAAATGATAAATACGGACATAAAACCGGGGACGAAGTGCTCATAGAAGTCGGAAAAATTCTCAGAAATGCTGCCAAAAATGGCGATTTTCTGTGCAGATATGCAGGAGATGAATTCTTTATAGTTTCGGAAGTGAAGGAAGAATTGGAATTAAAGAAGAGAATAGACAGAATAAAGGAAGCTCTTAAAAAATATAATGATAACGGTAAATTCGATTTTGAAATATCACTGAGTATAGGTGGAGTGCTTTATAAAGAAAGTGAACATAAAGATCCGGATGCATTTATATCGGATGCGGATATCGAGATGTACAGGATAAAGAACAGGCAAAAAAGAGAATGTTCAAACAACAGTTCCATTATTTCACAAAATGATTTTTGATAATTTGAACAACTATTTGAACAGCTATATGGTCATCTTGTAGCATTGAATTATTTTTGTAATTCTTACCTCGGGTATTTCATTTTTGTGTAATCCATATCCGTGAAGTGGGTATAAAAGGGTCTCAAGGTTCCGATTGTTGAAGTAAAGAAGCCTGCATATATTTTTATGTTTTTTATTAATTTATTTTTCAAGATTATTTATTATTATTGTTAGAAAATTTTATGTGCTTTTTTGATAAACTACTTGTGAATGATACACATGGTGTTGTTCTATAATTCATTTGAAGGAAGCGGTAGAAAATTGTCTCACGGGAAAGCAAATAATTATGATGTTATTCGATAAGATAGATTTACTCATCTATTCTCTGATCGTTTCACTTCTTACGATCATGTTCGTAAACAAAACGAGCTTCAAGGAAAAGTATATAAACAATACTTTCAAGTTTTCTGTTTTTTCCATTATTATGTATCTTATAGTTGATATAGGATCAATTGCAGTGGATGGCCTGAGCGGAAATATGAATTTTGTTTCGCATTATTTATTCATTTTTCTCTTTTATTTTTTTGGCCCTCTGGCCCCGTTCTTTTGGGTCCTACTGGTCGATTATGAAATTTTCAGAGATAGAAAAGGTTTTTATAGAAGAATCAAAACTGTTTATATTTATCCGGTTCTCATAAACACCATTTTGTCACTCGCGAGTATTTTTAACGGGTGGTTTTTCTTAGTAGATGAAAATAATCTGTATATGAGAGGCAATTTGTTTCTTATTCACGGGCTGGTATACTTTTTTTATGTCGTAACTATTCTGTTTCTCACAATTAGATTCAGAAAAAGGCTCGAAAAGAAATTCATTTTTTCTATGATAATGATCGTTGTCTTTCCGACAATTGCGGGAATTTTTCAAAGTTTTTTCTATGGATTGGAATTGATCTGGCCCGCTATGACCGTTTCAGTTATGATTTATTTTTTTATACATCAGACGAACTTGCTGAACTACGATTATCTCACGGGACTGCACAACAGAAGATCACTGGATGATTATCTAAAGACGCATTTTGCAAAGTGCCCCAAAAAATATGGAGGAATAATGATCGATGTTTTCAAATTCAAACTCATAAATGACGAATATGGACACAAAGTTGGTGATGAAGTGCTCATAGAAGTTGGAAAAATCCTCAGAAATGCCGCCGAAAATGGTGATTTTCTGTGCAGATATGCCGGAGATGAATTTTTTATAGTTTCGGAAGTGAGTGAAGAAGCGGAGTTACAGAAGAGAATAGACAGAATAGAGGAAACTCTTAAAAAATATAATGAAGAAAAAAGATTCACTTTTAAGATATCTTTAAGTATCGGAGGAATTTTGTACGAGAAAAGCGAACACAAAGATCCCGATAAATTCATATCAGATGTAGACATTCAGATGTACAAGATAAAAAACAGACAAAAAAGAGAGTATTCAAGGGATGATTCCGCTACTTTGCCCGGAAATTTGCGATAACAAGAAAAGGAGTATGAATTTTCTGCTTCATGGAATGATCACAGTAAATCAAATTCTAAGTCTTTTTTAATTTTTGTGTAACCCCTATCCATAGGGAATGGGATACTGAAATTTTCAAAATAACTTCCACTTAAAAAAATCTCATGATATATTTTAGTCATTAATTTATTTTTTAAGATTATTTATTGTTATTGTTAGCAAATTTTATGTGCTTTTTTGATAAACTACTCTCATGAAGAATTATCCTGTGAGTTCGTTTTACAAATTATTGTGCATACAAAAACCGATAGTAGATTTTTTATGGGAGAGTGGATTTTCATGGTATTATTTGAAAAAATCGATTTACTCATTTATGCTTTGATAATTTCGATCCTCACTATCATGTTCGTCAATAAAACGAGTTTCAAAAAAAAGTTCATAAACTATACTTTTAAATTTTCGGTTTTTTCCGTAATCATGTACCTTATTTTTGACATTGGAGCAATTTCTGTCGATGGGCTGCAAGGAAACTTGAATTTTGGTCTGCACTATCTTTTTATTTTTTTCATTTATTTTTTTGGTCCACTCGCACCCTTCTTCTGGGTTTTATTGATCGACTACAAAATTTTCATGGACGACGCGAATTTTCGCAAGAGGATAAAAAGAGTGTACATTTATCCGATACTTATAAACTCTGTTCTGTCATTTTTAAGCATTTTCACAGGTTGGTTTTTTGTTATGGATAAAAATAACCTGTACGTGAGAGGAGATCTGTTTCCGGTCCATGCTGCGGTATTTGTTTTTTATTTTATAATCATTACAGTTTTCATATTCAAATTCAGAAATAGATTGGGAAAAAAATTCTTTTTTTCCAATTTAATCGTTTTGGTTTTTCCTTTTTCCATAGGAATAATTCAGGGATTTTTTTATAAACTGGAACTGATCTGGCCAACAATAGCCATTTCAATAATGGTTTATTTCTTCATATATCAAAGCAATCAGTTGAATTACGATTATCTGACAGGTTTGCACAATAGAAGATCTCTGGATGAATATCTCAAAGTTCGTCTCAAAAAAGGATCGGAAAGATTCGGTGGAATCATGATAGATATTTTCAGATTCAAGCTTATCAACGACAAATATGGACACAAAATCGGTGATGAAGTGCTCATAGATGTTGGGAAAATTCTCAGAGATGCTACCGAAAATGGTGATTTTCTATGCAGGTATGCCGGAGATGAATTCTTTATAGTTTCGGAAGTGAGTGAAGAATCGGAGCTGCAGAAGCGAATATCCAGAATAAATGAAACTCTCAATGAATATAACGCGAGTGGAAAATTCGCTTTTGAAATATCCTTGAGTGTTGGAGGAGTGCTTTATAAAGAAAGTGAACATAAAGATCCGAATGCATTCATATCCGATGCCGATATTCAAATGTACAAAATAAAAAATCGGCAGAAAAGAGAATCTTAAAAAACAAAAGCGGTATTCTTTCAAATAGAATCATAAAAATCTATGAATTAACTGAAACTTCCATCTGTTTGGTATCAACATTTTTCATGGTAAAAAACCCCTTTTATTTTTTATAAATACCAGCCACATGAGAATTTACTATAAACTTTTTTAAACAGTAAGGTATCTATTAAACCTGTATATATGTTTTTGTGAATAGTAATTTATTTTTCAAGATTATTTATTGTTATTGTTAGCTTTTTCTGGTTGTTTTTTGCTAAACTATAATCAAGATGGATATTTTTTATAGAATTACCCGGGAAATTAAAATATAATTAAATAGGAAAGCGAATTATTATGATTTTATTTGAAAAAATCGATTTGCTAATTTATTCATTATTGGTTTCTTTGCTCATCATTTTATTCATAAACAAAACCAGTTTCAAAGAAAGGTATATAAATGATGCCTTCAAATATGCCATGATTTCAATAGTTGGGTATCTCATTGCCGATATTGGATCCATTTTCCTGGGAGGAGTCGGTGGAAAAGTGTATCTCATTCTACATTATATATTCGTTTTCTTCTTCTATTTTTTTGCTCCGATGGCCTCGTTCTTCTGGGTGTTGTTGGTCGATTATGAAATTTTCAGGGATGGGGAAGGGCTGTGCAGAAGAATAAAAAAATTTTATATTTATCCGATAATCATAAACACTGTTTTATCGTTTGTGAGCATTTTCGCCGGCTGGTTTTTCGTACTGGATGAAAACAACGTATACTCCAGAGGAGATCTTTTTAATATTCATTGTCTGATACTGTATTTTTATATAGCGCTTGCGTTAACCCTTGCTCTGAAGTACAGGAAGAAATTGGAAAAAGCATTCATTTTTTCAATAATAATCATCACGGTTTTCCCCACGCTTGCGGGAATTATACAGACTTTCAATTTTGGGTTAGAATTGATATGGCCGGCTATGACTATATGTGCAATGTTATATTTTTTTATTCATCAGGCCGGCCAGCTTTATTTTGACTACCTGACCAGTCTGCATAACAGAAGGTCTCTGGATGATTATCTTAAGACTCGTCTGAAAAAGAGTCCAGAAAGATTCGGCGGGATAATGATAGATATTTTTAAATTCAAGCTCATAAATGATAAATATGGACATAAAGTGGGTGATGAAGTTCTTATAGAAGTTGGAAAAATTCTTAGAAATTCAACCGAAAGCGGTGATTTTCTCTGCAGATATTCCGGAGACGAATTTTTTATCGTTTCTGAGGTCACCGAAAATTCGGAATTGCAAAAGAGGATAGATAGGATAAATGAAACGCTTAAAAAATTCAACGAGGAAGGGAAGTTCGTTTTTGAAATTTCCCTGAGCGCCGGTGGTGTAATATACAGAAACGGAAAGCACAAGGGTGATCCTGACGAATTCATAACGGATGCTGATATCCAGATGTACAAGATGAAAAACAGACAGAAAAAAGAGTTTTCAAATCACAATTCCACCACAGCCTGATGGTAATTCACCGTAAAATGAAAAATTATACGAATTTTCTACTCATTGAAGGAACTGTCATCAGTCGCATCCTTATTTTCTTCACCGAGCATATTTTTTTGTGTATTCCCACGTCTTCTTGAATTTTCAAAAGAAATCGAAGAGTTCCGGAGAATTCTACTGAATTCTTCAGTATCTATCTCTTCTTTTACTATGAAATCTTTAAAATTGGTATTCTCGATCGTGAAAAGATTTTTTCCGTGTTCAGCAATAAAATGTCTGTCATGACTTATAAAAAGGACACCGCCCGGGAACTTTTCAATCGATTCATCGAGCATTTCCAGGGATTCAATATCCAGATGATTTGTAGGTTCGTCGAGAAATAAAAATTCTACTTTTTCAAGCATGGCTTTCAAAATCACAGCGCGCATGAGTTCCCCATAACTCAATGTTTTTATGTCACTGTAAACTTTTTCCCTTCTGAATTTCGCGCCACCCAGATATTTTCTCACAGATGTTTCCTCGTAGTTTTCCGTTTGCATATTTTTGAGCAGAGTGCCACTTCCAAAAACCAACTTCACATCCTGAGGTATATATTTCCAGTTTACGTTTCTATTCAAACTCACCTCTCCACTCTGAGGCTTTAATTCTCCTATAATACAATTCAACAACGTTGTTTTTCCGCAGCCATTGGCACCGATTATTCCTATTCTGTCCCTGGTGGTCATTTCAAAATTCACATCATTCAGTATTATTTTGTCTCCATAAGAAAAATTCATTTCACTGCATCTGAATACCGATCTGTTTCTGACCTCATAAACAGGAAATTCCATTTTGAGCGGTTTTTCATAGATGGGAATTTCATTCTCATATTCTTTGATCAGCTTCTCGGTTCTCCGCATTACCGCTATAGCTCTTTTAGCGAGTTTTGCCGATTTTTTGCCAATGTATCCTTTGTCGGTGTGGGGTGCTTTTTGGGCTTCTTTTTTATTTGACCAGTTTTTTCTTCTCATGACTTCCTGTTCCAGGCTTTTAATCTTTTTATCGATCTCTTCCGCTTTCTTTTTTCTCGATTCGAATTCTCTTTGAATATGTTCAATCATGTCGGAATAACCGCCGTTGATAGTTATCATATGACCATCTTTGATATTAGCTGTTCTGTCCGCAACCCTGTCTATAAGGACCCTGTCGTGACTGATTATTATCAAACCGCAATTCCTTCTCTTCATATCTAAAACAAGATTCTCAAGCATGAGGCACATCTCGATATCCAGGTGATTGGTGGGTTCATCCATGAGAACGAGAGGGACCTCTTTTAATAAAGAACGCATGATGGCCCAGAATCTTTTTTGCCCATGCGAAAACGTATCGAAGTTTCTCGACAGGTCATCTTCACTGAATCCATATCCAGATATTTCTCTGACAATTTTTTCTTCGAATTCAAATCCGCCTGTCATAGCGTATTTATTTATAAGATCGGCATATTTCACATCCGATTCGTCCGTTTTTTTCATCTCAGCATAGACACTTTCAATTTGAGGAAAATCCATAAGGATATATTCGAGCACAGTTTTTTCGCAAATATCTTCTCCCTGATTTATCAGACTGAATTCAGTATCACCCTGAAAGTTTACTGTTCCCCTTTGAGGTTTCAGTTCTCCTGAAATCAGTTTTAAAAAAGTAGTCTTTCCCGAACCGTTGGCACCGGTTATCGCGAGTATTTCGCCTCTATTCAGATTTAGATTTATTCCATTTATAATTTGATGCACACCATATGCAAAATGCAGATCGCTTATTTGTAGCAATTTGATCACCTCCAAAAAGTATTGACTTTTAAACCAAATTTCGTCTAACTGATTTCATTTTTCATTATTCAGTTGTCTCAAAAATTTGGTTATTTCCTCATTTCATCACCTTTTTGGAGTTTGTCCATGTCCTTTCTGTTCCGAATTAACCTTTTCAATTATACATCATAAAAAAGTTTTTTCAATCGACAGGGTTTTTGCCGTGCTATAATTCTGTCAGAAGACAAAAAAACACGTTCCGGTTGGTAGTCCGGAAAAGCCAGATAATCCTTCAGTAACCTTCATTTTGATGTCCATTGCCTTCAGTTTTTTATTACTGAAGGAGGATGAGTATGTTAACACTTACAATTTTTCACGACGGCCAATACTGGGTGGGAATGATGGAAGAAAACAACCGATCGAGTATCAAAGCGTTTAAAAAAGTTTTCGGTATGAGACCATCGGATAAAGAAATTCTGGACTTTATAAATTCCGAATTTTTCATGTTTTTCAAAAAAATGGAATGTAGTTTGAAAACAGGTATCTCAAAAAAGCTCAGCAGAAATCCCAAAAAAAGAGTCAAACAAATAAATAAAGAGAAGAAAAACACGGCACGCCTCTCAAAAGCTTTCGCCGCTGTAAAGCTTGATCAGGAAAAAAGAAAAACAATAAGAAAGGATTCATATAAAGAGGATAAAAAAATACTCGAAAGAAAAAAATATGAAAGAAAATTGGAAGTGAGAAGAGAAAAACACAGGGGGCATTGAATGTTTACCACATAACGGAAGGCTAAAAGAATTCAAATTCAGGATGTATTTTGGTATAATCTAAAACGCTAATTTTATTATCTTTTTTAACATGCTGCCATTGCCTTCCGGTAATGGTTCTTTTATATACTTCAAACTGAAATTGCTTTAATTCACATAATAGTCAAATGATCTATATAACTATCATTTTTCCTTCATCAAAAGAGAGTAAAATTTATTGAATGGATTTACAAAAGTTGCCTTTTCATTCTTTTATTGTTTTTGTCAACAATTTGCTCCAAGGGATTTTAGCAACTTATACTCGTTTCTTCTCAGGCACCATCGGTTTTTTAAACGATCGATGGTGTTTTCTTTTTTCAATCTTTCTGCTTAAAATTTGAAAATGACGAAATGTTTTTAACTCATATCTTATCGAATTTTTTATACTCGTGTGTGTTCTCTAATATGATGATTTTTCGCGGTGGATACTATAACACTTTGGAAAATATCGAAATCCCGAATTACAATTTTTATTTGTTTTTTAACTTTATTAATAATCAATGTGGGTATACACATTAATATATGAATGAAATGAGATGAATCCACCCATTATGAAACAATTTCAGTAGAAAGATAGAGTTAAATTCTTTATTTCCGTAGTATATAATCTCGTTAAACATGACGTTTTTATTTTGTTTTATAATCGATGTGTTAATCATTTAAAGGGGGATACACTTCTTTTTCCTGTTTTTTGTTTCGTGGTAAATGAAAATTACACATATCAAAAATTGTGTTATTATATTTTTGGAGTAGTGTTTTTTTCATGAATGATTTGCACGCAATCACCTCCAACCTACCGAATACCGGACCACAGTTGAAAGATTTTAAACCAATCGGGTTCGACATTTGAGCCCGATTATCTATTTTTATATTAGATCCAGTTCACATAAAAACATTCTTTATTCTGTTTTCATAACTCTTTTGAATAATTTTACAAAATAATACTCCGGTGTTATCATAAGATGAAGAAGCGATTTTAACACTCACCTACTTTTATTGATTGGCCCGATTAAATAGAACATTTCTTATTTAAATAGGGGATAACATCCCCTATTTTTTCCTTATTTTTGCTGTGAAAACCGAATTGAAAAAGTTCTGGCATGATGAATAACTATAAAATCAGAGGCATTCTTTTATTTTGTTTTTATATCCCCGTTCAGCCAGCTTGGTGACTATTTCTTTTTGAAATTCCGGATATTTTTCCCCCACTCTCGGATCTATATATATTTCTTCAATCATCTTCGAAAGATCTACTTTCACCTCAACGCCGTCTTTTGAATCATTGTAATCATCTTTTTCATCTTCTCTGAATATATAAAATCTGTATTCATTTTCCTGTTTGAAATACTTTATATCTTTATATGCGGCAAATTCAGACAGGTCTATTCTGATCAATCTTTTATTCATGTAATTCATATTTTTTATTGTTTTATTTCTCACCTCTTCTATCTCTCTCCCACATTCATGAATACTCAAATCGAAATCAATATAATCGACCTTTTTGGAATAAATTTTATATTTCTTTTTCAATTCTTCGTCATAATAGTAGTCTTTTTCAAAAAATGGTAAAAAAGGATTGAATTTATTTTTATTGCCGATACTCGATTTTACGGTGATCAAACACTCGCCTACATCGTTTATCGTATAGGGAATATTTTCGCAGCAGGATATGAGTCCTTCCTTGACTTTGAAGCTTTTAAAGAAATATTCGTCGGGTATCTCATCCCTGATGCTCCAGTACGTTCCGTAACATTTTTCTTTCTTTGGCATTTTATCGGTAATATTCAAATTAAGACGACTCTCGAGTTCCTTTATTATCTCGTAATCTATCTTCGAATACAGGGTTTCTCTCTTGTCCTTCTGGGAAGAGAAACTTGAAAAAAAAAGCAATCCCGATACGATAGTCTTCATGAAATATTTGAATTCAAAAATTCTATAGATTTCCGCATGTGAAGCAATTGAAAAATTTGAAGTCGGACTCAGCGGATCATCTTTAAAATCCGGATCTTCAAAACTGATTAAAACCGAATCTTCTTCACGGGAAACCTCAATTTCTTCAAATTTAGATTTTTTATCCGTCAGATAGCTTGAATCATTCATAACATCACTCCATAATATGGCATTTACAGTCATTTAAATATAAAACTTTCGCTCTAATCATTTTAACACTTTTAAGGCAATGAAAGAGAAAAATACACTCGTGTGGATCCGCATGAAGTACTTCCTTCAAAATCGAACTTCATGGATCAAACGGATATATGATTTATTTGAATAATTCGATAATTTTTTCTCCATGACTCCACAAACGGACGGTTTTCATTGTTATTTCAAAATCTATATTATATAATTGTTTTGGTATCCTGATTTCGGATGCTCTTTTTATCGTTTTGTTTTTTGAGGCCGGAGAAGAATTTCCTGTCGAGGTGGAGAGAAATGTTTTTGAGAAAATCTGTGTTTTTTATTTCAATATTGACAGCATTATTAATTTTTTCCGGATGTTCTTCACCGGTTAAAACGCCGGATATGAATCACGGAGTGGTCAAGTTCATCTACGATAATTCAAAGGACTCGACGGATGTTGAGGATGAGAGTCAGCCTGAACTCCCCGATATTGAATATATATGTTTGAAAATTTACTGCATCGAGAGTGGGAAAACCATCAATGTAAAGGAAAAAATCCCCAAAAATAAAGACCTGGAATTCACCGTCAGTCTTGCAGAAAATATGTCATACGAATTCTACGTTTTCGGTCTTGATGACAACGAGATGAGTAATTCATATCATTTTATAGATAAACAGTCCTTTCCACCCAACAAAGTGACCGAGATAAACCTGAAAATGTCACCTGTTACCACAGATTATGAAGTGTCGGGAAAGACTTATTCGAAGGATATAGTTGACATAAACTGGAATTGTATACCGGTGAAGATAAATTTTTCTTCGGATTATATCTCAAAATACATTGAGAGATTTCCACAGGAACTGTATTACACCTTCTACAATTTCGATTTCTGGGAAGAGGGTTTATATTTATGGAATTATGAGACAGGTAAGCTTCCTTACATGCTCACCACGTCAAAAAGCAGATACAAAGTTTTAAAAGAATTTGAAGAAATTGACCCGAATAAAGTATCGTTTGAAACACACATAATTCTTCCGGTTAAATACGTTGCAGGTGATACTTCGATCGACTGGAAAACCGGAAGTGTGGATCTTTACACTTTTCTTTTCGGCTCATGCAAATTCGGAACAACTATAAATCTTAAAAATCTCTCGGAAGAAATCAAAAATCCCACAGAGAAATAGATTATCGGGAGTAACTTTTTAAAAAACAGAAATAAAATTTATTTTTTATTATATTCTCAAGAGTACGGTGAATAGATTCCCGTAGGTTGTGAAGCTTATAATGTGGTATACATATATAAAATATCGTAAAAATTATTTTATCCAATCCCGTTAAAAATAAAAAATCTATATGGAGGAATACTTATGAAAAGAATTATCCTGTTATCCATAATCGTGTTTATTGGTCTGTTGAGTTTCTCTTTGAATCCTATAGAACTGATCTTCGAAACGGAGAACGGTTCGGTAACCTGTGTTTATTTTGAGGAACATCTAAACCTGTTCGGGCAACTCGATCCGGACGAAGATATTCACCCGGCAAGATTGAATAAATATATCGACGGAGACACAATACACATCACCAGACTTGATATCATAGGTGATACCACGAGACTTTTAGGAATAGATACACCCGAAACGGTTCATCCCTCAAAACCGGTTGAACATTTCGGAAAAGAGGCTTCGGATTTCGTAAAAAAAGTGATCCCCATTGGGGAAAATATTTTGATGCTGACCTATGACTGGGATAAATACGACAAATATAACAGATTGCTCGCTTACGTCTGGGTTCCAACGGAACACAATGGTAATACGGAATATGTGATGTTCAACTTGCTTTCCATAGTCAACGGATACGGGAGGGCCTATCTGGTTTATCCATTTAAAGACGAATATATGGAGATCTTCTCATTTGCTCAGACATACGCGCGCGAAAATAATCTCGGCCTGTGGGGAAACACTGGGGAAGATGTTCCGCATGTCCAGAAAACAGATACCTCATCGGTCATGAACGATGATGATTCAAAAATAATCGTGTACATCACAAAAACGGGGAAAAAGTATCATAGATCAACCTGCAGATATCTCAGCAAGAGTAAAATCGCAATCACCCTGGAAAATGCCAAAAAAAGTGGATATACACCGTGTTCCATATGTAATCCGCCCCGATAGATGAATAATTGGAAGAAGATAGTAGATAACAGGAAATAGATAACAGCGAAAAGCAGATAAACAATAGGAAAGCATACATAAAAACCATAAAAGCGGTGAACAATCGTGAAGCAGCGGAGAAACAATTGGAAACCGATAAAGAAGCAGTTGGGAAGCAGTGGGAAAGAGAGGGTAAAGGGTCTAGGGTCTAGGGTGCAGAGCGAATTTAGGGTAAAGGGTGCAGAAGAACGGTGCCTGGTAGCTGGTGTATAGTGCATGGAAAAACACATAAAGAAAAGAAATCAGCAAGTTTTTTTGTTTCTCACCAAGCACAAAACACTTATGCACCAGGTACCTGTTTTCAGGCACTATACACCAAACACTATACACTGCTGTTTTTCTGTTCTCTATTTATCAATTCTCTGCTCTCTAAGCTGCTTTTCGGCTTTTGGGCGATAGAAAAGTGATGGGAAAGCAGTAGGAAGACGATTAATGAACGATCGTAGAACAATTGGAAAACAATTGCTGAATGATGGTTAAGCGATAGTTAAACAATGGTTGAACGGTTAAGGATTAAATTCTATATACTATATACTACAGTTTTTCTATATATTTATAAATTCTATCTTCAAAAATAAGAGTTAATTTTTTCCTTTCCCTTCGCTTTTAAAAGGCAGGTCTGTTATAATAAAACAACTAACAAAACTTTTTTCATTAAGTGCCATTACCTCCCGGTAGTGGTGCTTTTTTTCAGGACCATAAAATTTAAGAAAATTTCAACACAATCAATTTTTATCATAATACGGACATTGCAAATCCACTGTTTATGTGGGCTTTTATCATCTACCGGTTTTTTCCATGCACTATACACTAATTCCAAGTGCTGTTTCTCTTCTATTGTTTATAAGCTTTTTCGCTATTATCTGTTTCCTGTTCCCCGTTCTCTTATGTTGTTTTTTCTACACCCTACACCCCACACTCTTTACCCTAAATTCGCCCTGCCATGTCCTGATCTTATTCTCTGTTCACTAGTTCTCTATTATCTTCTTCCAATCGCTTCCCAATTGCTCAACAATCGTTAAACTATTGTTCATCTATGTCGTTCCTTCTATACCCTACACCCTAGACCCTTTACCCTCTTCTTCTACAGTTTTCCAATTGTTTTTCCACCGCTTCCCTATCGCTTTCCTACTGCTCAGCCATTGTTCCCCCATCGTTGTACTATCGTTAATTCGAATTTTTTTCACTTCAGTTCCACATGATTGTTAAATGTATTTTGTTGTAATTAATAATTGTTTTCGATTGCAAAAACAAAATTTTAATTTTCTTATTTTATTTGATCTTTAAATAAAAAAGTAGTAAAATTGCATTAATAATGATTTAAAACAAGTAATATGAATTATAAAATATATAAGAAATACGCGAATAAATCGATAATAAAAATTAAATTGTTTACAATGCTTCCTATATAGTAAATGTTTGCTTTGATAAAAATTGAAGAAATTTAGGGGGAATTATGAAAAAGAATTTCGTGATATATATAGCCGGCCGATTCGTTTCCAATGTTGGAGATGCGGTACAGGAGATAGGATTCCCCCTTTTGCTTCTTGATCTTTTTGGTTCGGCAAAGATAATGGCCTCGCTATTGCCCTGATAACGGTTACTCAAATGATTGTCCATCCTTTCTTCGGTGTAATTGCAGATAACCTGAACAGGAAAAATATAATAGTAAACATTGATTACTTAAGCGGGTGTATGTGTCTTTTC
>JASGMR010000051.1 GCA_030156385.1 Kosmotogales bacterium | reverse complement strand
TTCAGATAAGGAAAGTTCTCCGTATTTTGGTTTTTATTTTTAAAAAATTTTAAAGTCTTCTGAAATTTTTTGATTTGCAGATCTTATATAAAAAATGATAGAGTATAAAAAGTTGATTTATTAAACTATTTCAGTTAAAAAATCATCTAAAACATTGATTATGAATTTGCATTTTATACGTATGAGGGGTATCATTAAATTTATGGAGGTGAAGGTATGAAAGTAATTTTATTAGAAGATTTTGCTACTCTGGGCAAAAAGGGAGATATAAAGAACGTTAATGATGGATATGGCAGAAATTTTTTGATAAAAAAAGGAATTGCGATGGAGGCAACGAAGGAAAAACTATCGGAATTGAAAAAAGAGCAGAAAATAAAAGAAGATAAAGAGAAAAAGGTCATTGAAAAAAGTCAGGAAATAATGAGCGAACTTCAAAAGCATCATTTCAGATTGAAAGTAAATGCGGGAAGTTCGGGGAAGCTCTTTGGAGCCGTCACTTCCGCAGATATATCAAAACTGGTCGAGAAAGAAGCCAAACAGGTACTGGATAAAAAGTGTATTGAACTTGATGAGCATATAAAACAAACCGGTGATTACAGAGTAGGAATAAAATTACCCGGTAATGTTAAGGGAGAAATTGTATTAACTTTATACAGTGAGGAGTAAAGGGATTGGAATTAAAAATATTTTCTAAAGCCCTTTACTCAACCTGGGTTATATATAAACCCGAAAGAATATTGTTCGATGTTGGTGAGGGCATTTCAACAATGCTTGGAAACAGTGTTTATGGGATAAAAGTGATCTTTTTGACGCACGGGCATGTGGATCATCTGTCAGGTCTGTGGGGATTTATCAATACGAGAAATGCGGCCATGGGCGATAGAGAAAAACCGATGCAAATTTATTATCCCGTTAATAATATTGCCATTGAAAAATTCAGGGATTTCATTCTCGATATGAACCCGAGATTGAGATATCAGATACAATTCGTTCCTATAAAAGAGGCTGAAAGAATCTTTTTGAGAAAGGCCGGCAGTTTTGAAAGAAGTATTATGCCATTTAAAACATTTCATACGGTCAATGAAAGAAGTTTTGGATACACTATTTATGAGAAGAGAAAAAAACTCAAAGATGAATATAAAGATCTCGATAAAACCGAATTGATAAAAATTATAAATGAAAAGGGACGCGATAAAATAAGCGATGTGTATGAAAAAAAGATTTTAACGATCAGTGGAGACTGCCACGCTTTACCTCTGGAGAGAATAAATAACAGCGAAACCCTGATTCATGAATGTACCTTTTTAAAAGCCGAAGACAGAAGAAACAATAATCATACGACTATAGACGAACTGATAGAGGTGATCGACAGAAGTGAAGGTGTTAAAAGGTTAATACTTTACCATATATCGGGAAGATATATGAATTTAGCGAAAAAAAGAGAAGCCGAATTTATTGAATTATTTAAAAGAAAAGGTATAGAATTATATATAGTGCATCCCGATAGACTTTTTTGTTTGTGAGGAGGAATATAAATATGATGGAATATTTATATTTAGGATGGTTTGTTTTAGGGATCTTATTGTTGATAATTGAAATAGCAACGGTTAATTTTTTTAGTTTATGGTTTTCGATAGGTGCTTTTTTTGCAGGTGTTTTGGCCCTGTTCAATGTTGGAAATGTCTGGCAGGTCGTTGGATTTGCAGTTGTAAGTACATTGTTGGTAGTTTTTACAAGACCAATTGCCAAGAAAATAATGGGTAAATCTCCAAAGGACATATACATAGATGATTTAGTCGGAAAAAAGGGAAGAGTCATTGAAGACGTAAATATGGATATAAACAAGGGATTGGTGAAATTGGATGAAGGAGAAACGTGGAGAGCTCAACCTTTTAATGAAACCGAAGTTATCGTTAAAGGAAAAGAAATAGTAGTTAAAAAGCACAGTGGAAATTTTATATTTGTTGAAGAGATAAATAAAGAGGGAGAGTGATATTATGTGGATAATTTGGATAATCATTGCTGCCGTTGCATTTATAACAGCGTTGACAGGTATAAAAATAGTCAGACCTTTTCAGAAGGGTCTGGTGGAAAGATTGGGAAAATTCAACAGAGAAGTGGTTGGTGGTCTTCAATTTATTATTCCATTTATTGAGAAGATGATAAAAGTAGATGTCAGAGAAATGGTTCTCGATGTTCCCCCGCAGGAGGTTATAACGAAAGATAACGTAGTTGTCACTGTGGATGCCATCGTATATTATCTCATTACTGATGCTTTCAGGGTTATTTACAACGTTGAGAATTTTTCGATTGCATCTACTAAACTCGCTCAGACGAATTTAAGAAACGTCATAGGTGAAATGGAGCTGGATCAGACATTGACATCGAGAGAAACGATAAATTTAAAGCTCAGGGAAGTTCTCGATGAAGCAACCGATAAGTGGGGAGTAAAGGTAACGAGAGTTGAAATAAAGAAGATAGATCCACCTGATGATGTAATGCAGGCCATGTCAAAACAGATGAAAGCGGAAAGAACAAAAAGAGCGGTTATTCTGGAAGCTCAGGGATATAAACAGGCCGAAATTACAAAGGCCGAGGGTGACAAGAGATCTAAAATTCTTGAGGCCGAAGGTAAAGCAGAAGCGGTAAAAAAGGTCGCCGATGCCAACAAATATAAACTCATAGCCGAAGCCGAAGGAGAAGGAAAAGCGATAGATGTCGTTTATAAATCGATCCACGAGGGAAATCCAACGAATGATCTCATAACGATAAAATATCTTGAAGCTCTTAAAGAGATGGCCAACGGAAATTCTTCAAAGATATTTATGCCCTTTGAAGCTGCAAACCTGATGTCATCAATCGGAGTTCTTTCAGATATAGCTAAAGATAAAAAAGATGCGGAAAAAAAGGAAGATGAAGAATAGGTAAATGATTTTATTTCTTATAAATTTTCTCTTTTTTTCTTTTTCCTTTTTAATATTGTTTTTTTTGTACAAAAAGAAATGGATATTGGAGGGAAAAAATTATTATAATGCTTTTTTTATAATACTCATTAACGGATTTTCCTTAGCCGTTTCAGAAAACAATTATGTGATATATCTGATAGTGCTGGCTATTACATCCTTTATGATTTCAAAGTTGCTTCTTTCAATTCTCATAAACAGGGATACTTATATTTTGTTTATGAGCATAGGAAAAACTAGATTTGAGTATTTGAAATATATGATATTGAAATCATTTCCTAAAGTTATAGTTGATTTTTCTCTTTTTTCATTGATAAATTCGGGAGTATATTTCATTTCGGTTGATGTTTATTCAATCAATTCAACCAGGTGGAGATATTATACTTCTCTTTATTCTATTCTTTTTTTAGCTTTATCGTTAGTTTATTTTTTTAAAATATATTCTATAAGAAAAAATGAAAATTAGGAGGCGCTCATGGCAGATACTTTATTTGATAAAAAAACTGTGAAAAAAATTGGAGAAATTCTTTCAAAAATGAAAAAAAAGGTTTATGTTGTACTTCTCAGAGAGAATAATGATTCATATTCCGATACGGCTTTGAAGATGCTTGAAGAATTATCGGCAATAAATGAAAAATTGAAATACAAGATAATCTACAAAGATTCTGAGGAATCCGAAAAGTATAATGTGGAAGTTTTCCCGGCATTCGTTTTGGAAAATGAAAACGGAAAGAATTTTGGAGTTTATTATTATGGAATACCCGCTGGATTGGAATTTGGGAACTTTTTAAATGAAGTTATGAATTTTTCAACGGGGCCCGAGGCGAATCTTTCGGAAGCATCGTTGGATAAGTTGAAAAGTATAGATAAACCGATAGACATAAAAGTGTTTATAACCCCTACCTGTCCGCACTGTCCGAAGGCAGTTATGGTTGGACATAATATTGCCCTGGCAAACGAAAATATCAGAACTACGATGATAGAAGCGAACTATTTCAGCGATTTGTCCAGAAAATATAATGTCAGCTCAGTGCCACAGGTAGTGATAAACGAAAATATAATTTTCGTGGGAGCATTACCCGAAGAAGAATATGTGAAAAAGGTAATGGAGGCATTGTAGGAGGTAAAAAACATGATTGATTTTGACTTGAAAAGTTTTTCGGAAAACACGGATGTTGAGGAATACGATGTAGTTATTATCGGAGGAGGACCCGGGGGCATTACTGCGGGTATTTACACGGTTCAGGCCGGTTTAAGACCCGTGGTCATTGAAAAAGCCATTGAAGGCGGGATGATGAATAACACCGAATTGGTCGAAAATTGGCCCGGGACGAATTCTATTAGAGGAATGGAACTCTCGGAAAAAATGGCTGACCATGCGAAGGAATTCGGAGTAAAATTTATTGGAGCCGAGGTTGTCGATGTAAAAACGAAAGAAGATAAAAAAGTGGCAATTTTGGATAACGGTAAAGAGATTAAGGGAAAAGTATTGATCATTTCAACCGGATCCAGACCGAGATTGCTGAATTCCAAAGGTGAAAAGGAGTTCATGGGAAAAGGTGTTTCGTACTGTGCAACCTGTGATGGCCATTTTTTCAAAGATAAAGAAATAATCGTAGTTGGCGGAGGAAACAGCGCTTTAGATGAGGCACTTTTTCTCACAAAAATAGTCAAAAAAATAACCGTTGTACAGAATCTCGCTTACTTAACCGCCGACAAACTCCTGCAAAAAAAATTGAGTGATACCGGAAAAGTTGATTATATATTCAGTAGTGTCGTCAAGGAAATAAAAGGTGATAAGTTTGTCAATAAATTGATTATTCTCAACACTGAAACGAATGAAGAAAAAGAACTGGATACGGAAGGTATTTTCGTTTTTGTTGGATTGAGCCCCAACACGGAATTTTTAAAAGATAAAATTCCTTTGAATAAATGGGGATATATTGAAGCCGACGAAACGATGGAAACATCCAGAAAAGGGATATATGCTGTCGGAGACGTACGTTCCAAAGAAATAAGGCAAATCGTTACCGCCGCCGCCGATGGAGCGATAGCGGCATCCCATGCTGCAAGAAAATATTTTTGATTTGTATATGCAAAAAAAGTGGAGAGCTATCATGCTCTCCTTTTTTATTTATCGTTGTTTTTCAGTTGTAGCTCGTAAAACATATAACTGATTTCTTCGAGTGTGTATTTTTCGGGAGAGAAATTCTTTTCCAATAAAAATTCATAAAACGGATAGTCATAATAATATGTCGGATCACCTGATTCTCCAAAAATTTTATAACTTAAAAATTTTGCAAATCCTTCGACTAGATTTTCTTCTAAAAAACTAGTCCATGTATAGGATGCTTTCAAACTTTCATTGTCATTCCAGAAATTATAAAAGGCTTTTATGTTTTTGATTTCGTTTGCCAGATCTTTGAAATCTGCTGTTTTAGTGAATGTCTGGAAAAAAGGATGAGAATTTTCATGTAGAGCAGTTCTGAATAAATATTTTGGTTCATCTGCGTTATATTGAAGAGTTGATATGGTCAAATCATTGACTTTGAATAAATATGCCCCCACTTTTCTCAGAGTGTAAAAGAAAACACATTTCTTTTCTCCAAGATAAATTCCGGAATAATCGGAGATGATATCAACAGGATTATCATATAAGGCAAGTTTCTCATTCATATCTTCGGCAAGTGATTCAAAGACTGGCAGATTATCTTCAAAGTACGTTTTAAAGTAACGGTTATAGAATTCATCGATGATGTAAACAAGAGCTCTTTTAGAGTTTTGATTAATTGAAAACTTAATTGATTCTATCAAAATTTTGATATCGTCTATACCGGCATCATTATCTAACATGGATAAATTATTCATTAAAGTCCATGTGCTCATATCCCTGAAGGCAATATTTAAATTCTTTTTCATATCTTCGGGCATCTGATTGTAGGTAGCGATTAACCATTCATAATGATTTTTACCCCATTTATCAGAATTTTCGTAAAATTCTTTTCTTCTTTCCACATCAAAAATGTTCGCCTGATAAATCTCATGCAGCGTATCAACAATACAATATTTTAAGGTGATGGGGAAGACTTCCATATCCTCAATAGAATCCGTATTTATGGGACTCAATACAGTTAAACTTTCCGTACAGGCGGAAAAGGTTAAAACCACGAATATCATGATGATGAGAAAAAGAACTCTGTTCACAGCATACCTCCAAACGATTACCTGAAATAAAAAATCATAATATTATTTTTATAATTAAATTAAACCATAATTTAGATGTAAATATCTGATATAATTACCTGGCACGTATCAGGGGGGAATAATGAAGAGGGATCTTAGTCAGGGAAGCATAATAAAAAATTTATTTGTGATGAGTATTCCGACCATGCTGGGAATGCTTTCGCAGATGATTTATGATCTTGTTGACATTTTCTGGATAGGAAGGTTGTCGGCGGAGGCAGTTGCGGGCGTGACAATTTTTTCTTCAATATTCTGGCTTTTAAATGCTCCGAATGACATCATCGGGCAGAGTTCTATCTCTCTCATTTCACAAAGATATGGGGCAAATGATGAAGAAGGAACAAAAAAAGCTATCGAGCAGACCATAACATTTAAAATATTTATCGCACTGTTGGCTGTAATAGCATCGGTTTTCTTTATAAAGCCTCTAATAGGACTTTTTTCTGATGATAGAGCTGTTATAGATGCCGCTCTTAATTATGGATATCTGAGATTGTTCTTTTTACCCATGATGTTTTCTTCCTATTCTGTTAATACTATTCTGAGATGTCTGGGTGATGCAAAAACCCCCATGTTTATCATGTTTTTTTCTAGTATAGTCAATATAGTTCTCGATCCTGTTTTGATGTTCGATGTTATACCCGGAACATCGATAAAAGGTTTTGGGATGGGTATATTTGGGGTGGCGGTCGCCACAATCGTTTCTCAAACTCTCGCGTTCTTAATAGGATTTATTTATATTTTCAGGGGGAAGGCGGGAATAAAACCAAGGATCAAAGGTCTGTTCAAACTGGATAAGATTATTGGCATGAAACTTTTAACTATAGGATTACCCAATGGGATAGAAGGTCTTTCCAGAAATATAGCGGGAGTAATTTGTATGAAATTCGTTGCGATTTATGGAACGACGATAGTTGCAGCGTACGGAGTCGGGTCGAGAATATTCGGACTGGCTTTCATGCCATTGGTAGGTTTCTCGATGGGAGGAGCAGCCATCGTCGGGCAATCTCTGGGAGCGGAAAATATAGACAGATCGAAGAAAACGGCAGCTTATTCAAGTATTATTTCCGGAATAGTCATGTTGATATTTGCTATAATGGCCTTCACTTTGGGGGAAAATATTATATCAATTTTTAATAACACTCCGGAAATTATTTTTTATGGAGCACAATTTTTGCAGTTCGGTTCTATAGGACTCTCATTCCTGGGTTTTGCGTTCGGTTTTACCATAGTTTTTTCCGGTTCTGGTTACAACATTCCATTTGTGGTTGGAAGTGCCATTTCCAGATGGGCAATCCAGATCCCAATTTTGTTAATAACGATTTTATGGTTGAAATTGGATGTGGTCTGGGTATGGTCATCTTTTATTTTTTCCGATGTTTGTGAGGGAATAGTTTATTTCATATTTTATAAAAAGGGAAAATGGAAAACCAAAAGAGTTAGATAAGCCTGTTAAATAAAATATATAATAGAATATGAATAAAAAAAGAGAATTGTACAATTTGGTACAGTGGTGTAAAAGCAAAGGCTTTTCCAAAGAAGAGACATTGGAAAATGTTAAACACAGTTTTGGAAATATAAAAGAAAATGATTTTATATTAATGTGGGCTTCCGAAAGAGATCTTTACCATGAAATTGAAAAATTTGATATTAAAAAACGACTGAAGATAGTTATTTTAATTCTTATCGCCTTATTAATAACAATATCGGGCATAATTTTTCACGTTATTAGTGGTCCCGTGTATGTGAAATACAATGATGAAATAGTTATGAGTTTTGATTTGCCCATTCAAAGTGATACTTCAGAAAAACCTTTCATAATTGAAAAGGAAGGAAACAAATATGAAATAACACCGCTTAAAGAATACACTTTGAGTGGCCTTGTTATCTCAAAAAGAAGTTATTCTGATTATGGTTCCCGCCTGGTTCCGTACGATTTTTTATTCGTGTGGGGAGAACTGATCGAGGAAGATAATAGAAAGGGAATAGATTTTTGGCAGAATAACAGATGGTATTATTTCAGAATTAATGCAAGCAAATGGAATCTTGATTTCATCCAGAACAGATCTGCAAATGTTCATTTGTTGCCAAAAAATGAAAACATTTTAAAAACACTGCAATTTGTTCCGAAATATGAAAAGGCGGTCTTTATTGGAAAATTAATTTCGATAAGAGGCATTGATGATAATTTTTCATGGAAAAGTAGTCTTTCAAGGAGCGATGCAGGTGACGGTGCCTGTGAATTGATGTATGTGGAGAAAATAATAGTCGGAGATAAACTCTATGAATAGATTTTTGGTTTTATAATGTCAAAGATATGTAAAATAAAACTGATGATAAAATAGAATGAGAAGATAAAAAGAGAAAAAATAAAAGGACGGTAAAAAAAATGGAAGTGAAAAAATATACATCGATGGTGATAACTGAAAATTATTATACTGTGGAATACGATGATAAATTTTTTATAATAGATCCGGGATATGGTTCTTATTCAAATTTGTACAAAAAGATTCATGATAAAACGATCAGTATTATTTTAACTCATGGGCACGCGGATCATATTTTTGATTTACTCAACTTTGATTTTGAAAATGTCTACCTGGATGATGACGCAAGAAAAACATTGGTGAATCCCGAATTAAATTTAGGAAATTATTTTAAATTGGGTAAGATAAAAATCGGCGAGGAAAAATTAAAAAATAATGAAGTGTTGGATGAAAACTGGAAAATCATTAAAACTCCCGGGCACACCGAAGGATCGTGTTGCTATCTTTTTGCAGACAAATATTTATTCACGGGAGATACCCTGTTTTTCAATTCAATAGGAAGAACCGATCTGCCCGGAGGAAACGAAAAGCAGATGAAAGAATCGCTGGATAAATTGAGAACGATACTTCAACAAAATTCTGAACTGATTGTCCACCCGGGCCATGATAGATCCGGCTCAGCTGAAGAAGTTTTAATGAGCAATCCTTTTTTATAATTTATATATCTGTATATTGCAAGAAACAGTGAGTTATAATATATAAGAATTCAAAAGAGGTGAATGCTTTGTCAATTCCGGATTATGAAAGTTTAATGCTTCCCATTCTTTCTCTGGCATCGGATAAAAAAGAAAAAACCCTCCTTGAAATGAGAGAAATTTTAATCAAAGAATTCGACCTTACCGATGAAGAAGTGAAAGAAATGTTACCGAGCGGTGCGATAAAATTTTTCAATCGTATGGCTTGGGCAAAAACTTATTTAAAAAAAGCCGGTTTAATTCAGAATACCAGAAGGGGACATTTTAAGATAACAAAACGTGGAATCGATTTGTTAAGGACGAAACCTCAAAAAATTGACAACGATATCTTATCCGGATATAAAGAATTTTTGAATTTTAAGAATAATAGAAATAATGAAGAACAAAAAGAGGAAAATGAAAACAACTATGAAAAAACCCCGGAAGAGAGTATGGATTCGGCGTTTAATGAAATAAATGCAGCTTTATCATCGGAAATAATGGATCAGATATTGAATTCCCCTCCCGAATTTTTTGAAAAATTAGTAGTGAATTTACTGGTGAAAATGGGTTATGGAGGTTCAGTTTTAGATGCCGGAAAAGCCGTGGGCAAAGTGAATGATGAAGGTATAGATGGATTGATAAAGGAAGATAAACTGGGATTGGATATTATTTATATTCAGGCCAAACGCTGGAGAAATGTGGTGAGTAGACCGGAAATTCAAAAATTTGTAGGGGCGCTTGAAGGGAAAAAGGCCAGAAAGGGAGTTTTTATAACTACTTCAAAATTTACAAAAGGGGCAATCGATTATACTGAGAATTTAAACAGTAAAGTTGTGTTGATAGATGGAGAAAAATTAACAGAGTATATGATTGAAAACAATGTTGGTGTGTTTACGGAAAGATCGTATGAAATAAAGAGAATCGATATGGATTTTTTCAGTTTGGAATAATAAAAGAGCGGCCTTTGCCGCCCTTCTTATTCTTGAGAGTATTCAAAATCATCCGCCTGTTTTATTTTTACAGTTGGATTCCAGCCCTCTGTATTCAGTGTAAATTCAGGTTCACCAACTAAATTTACTTCCCTGTCTTCATCTATATAAACCAATGATTTCGCTGTCATTGTTCCCGAATCTGTTAATTGTTCGGGATGATTTGGATCATAGGATAATTGACCTGGTCCATTGAAAGATATTTCATTATTGCTTATAGAACCTCTGGCATAGATTTTTATTTCCGAGGGGGCGTATTCTGGAGTGAGTTTACTCAAGTAGAATTTAAAAAAATCACCCGAACTATTTTCATTAACGCTTTCCTTTGGAAAAAGGAAATTATCCAGAGCTGCTGTCAGTAAAATCTTCGCTATTTTTATGAAAGCTTCGGGTTCTAACAGGACTACTGAACATGTTATAGTTGCTTCAAATTTATTTTCATTCACAATGAATTCACCACCGGTGATTTCCAATTGAGCATCCTCAACGGGAGATGAATTTTCTGTAATTGATATATAAAAATATCCGTCATTTACATCAAAAATTACATTTGCTCCTAAATATTCAAAGTCAAAATGCAGTGTTTCCGATTCCGAAGAACCATAAATGGCTTTTACCGAAAAAGAATGGGTTCCAACACTAAGATCATTCGCTGAAAATTCATTGGCATCCTGTGTTATTGGTATACCATCCAAAGTGCAGACGTATTGTAAATCTGCTTTAATGATTTCAGTAACGGTGGCGTTCCAGTAAAAAATGTAATCATTAATTCCTGCGATTAAGCTCGAAGGATGTTCAACCCATCCTATTTGAATGTTCACCTCATCTTCTTCAAAAATCGCTGTTAAATCGAGATCTTCTTCAATTACAAAAGAAGTGGATGGATTAGTATCGAAAATATAATTGCCTTTAATCCAGTGAATAAAATGCCAGTCTTCATCGGATGTAGCAGAAATTGTTACCATTTCACCATCTTCATAGTTTTCTTTAGAAGGATCTTTACCCACTTCACCCCCCTCAAGTGGGCTTGCTGTGACAGTTAATGTATGATTTTCGGGAACTATTTGTGTGAACACGGCCGTTATATTTTTGTTGGAAGACATGGAAAAGGTTTTTGGATTTTCGTTTCCCGAAACATCGCCGGTCCATTGAGAGAATTCCCATCCATTATTTGGAGTGGCGTTCAGTTCGACGTTTTCATTTTTTTCATATTCACTTTTATCGGGTGTTTTTGAAACTGCTCCCTGCCCTGTTATCGTTATATTTAATGTATATTTTTCCGGAGGGGTGGGATTTGAAGGACACCCTACGACAAAAATAAGCAATGATAAAAGAAATACTAAAAAAGATAATTTTTTTACCATAATACACCTCGTTTTTAGAATTTTATGAAGATATTTTATAAAATGATAACATTTTGACTGATCCGGAGAAAAGAAAAAACCACACACGATTACTGTGTGTGGTTTCTTAATTCATATAAATGAGTATCTCAATAGTTTTCAGCGAGCAACTCGAAATATGCTTTTGGATGTTTACAGGCAGGACACATCTCAGGAGCGGCGGTTGCCTCAAGAATATATCCGCAGTTGGAGCATTTCCAGAAAACCTTTTCGTCTTTTTTAAAGACTTTGTCATTTGCCACGTTATCCGCAAGTTTTAAATATCTTTTTTCGTGTTCTCTTTCAACTTTTGTAATTTGTCTGAATGAATTGGCGATGTCTTTAAACCCTTCTTCTTCAGCAACATCCGCAAATTTGGGATATAATTCCGTCCATTCTTCGTTTTCCCCCGCTGCAGCGGCCTTTAAGTTTTCATAAGTTGATCTGTATTCGACGGGATAATCCGCATCCACATGAATAGTAGCGGGCAGATTTTCAACTTTTTCAACTATATGCTTATAAAATACTTTTGCGTGTTCATGTTCGTTGAGAGCTGTTTCTGCAAAAAAATTAGAGATCTGAACGAAGCCTTCTTTTTTAGCTATTTTTGCGAAAAAGTCGTATCTGTTTCTCGCCTGGGATTCACCCGCAAAAGCTTTCATAAGATTTTCAAGCGTTTTCGTACCATTTAGACTCATTTTTCCACCTCCATCTATGGTTTATTCAATTATATCATCATTAATTTTGAATGATTACAATTATTCTTCTTTATTTACGCCGTAATTTTCATTTTCAATATTTCCCAGTGGTTCCACATGTATCAGTACTTCATAAACATTGGGAATTTGTTCTTTTATAGCTTTTTCAACATTCTTGGTTATATTATGAGCTTCCCGCACAGTCATTACCGGATTCACTTCAATATCCAGGTCGATAATGTATTTATATCCAAATTTTCTGATTCTCATTTTATGGGGATTATGAATATTGTCAACGGTTTTCAGGGCGTTATAGACATTGTTATATATTTTGTCCCCTTTCAAAGTACCTTCCATGAGTTCCTGGGCATTTTCCCAGAACAGTTCAATCGCGGTCTTAATTACTATAATACCGACTAATATACCTGCGACGGGATCTATCCAGTTCATTCCGGTCAACTCTACCAGTAGAACACTTATAAAAACAGATAGAGAAATGAGAACATCACTTCTCATGTTCAGGGCGTCTGCTATGATGGCCTTATTTTGGATTGTTTTTCCCACTTTCAGTTTATATTTGTAAAGAAAAAACTTTACAACACATGATATGACAGAAACTATCAGAGCTATATACATTACATTCAAGTCTATTTTGCCTGTAAAAAGCTTTTGGACTGAAGAAAGAATCAATTGGCCACCGGCGAAAAAAATAATTAACGAAAGGGTTTTGGAAGCGACTGTTTCTGCTTTTTCATGACCGAATGGATGCTCTTTATCGGGGGGTTTGTTTGAAATTACTGAGGCGATGTAAGTAATAATTGAAGTGAGTATGTCGAACGAAGAATCCACACCATCGGCCAGCACAGCCATACTGCCTGTAAATATCCCTGTCAGGATTTTCAATAATGCTAACGAAGAATTACCTGTTATACTTATTTTTGCTTCTTTTTTAGCATATTTGAGTCTTTCGGTACTATTCATATTTCCTCCTGAATAAAAATACTGCTGTATGGATAAATGAAAGCTTCATTTTTTTTGATATTTGCAATTCCGTTTATTTTTGATATTTTATCGGTGGTAAAGCAGTAATGTTTTTTATAGTTATTCAAATTATGAACGGTTGCAAATCTTTTTTGTTTATTCTTTGAATATATGAATAAAAGGTTATTTTCGACCTTTATTTTCTCAATATGGGAATTTCTGAACAGTTCTTCATTTTCGTTTCTGAATAACATTATGTTTTTAAATGAATTATAATATGACTCCGGATTCAGTTCCTGTATTTCATAAGATTCGTTGTTAAATGGAGGGTTTGCAGAGTATGCTTTCCATTCCGTCTGCCCCAGCCCGTAACCTATTTCATACCACATATACGGTTCCAATTGCTGTTCATTGGATAATTCGTTATATTTACCCTTCATTCCCAGTTCTTCCCCATAATAAATGAATACGATCCCGGGAAGTGAGATGAGTATACTGGTGGCCAGAAGAGCTTTTTCTTCACTTTCCAGTTCTGAAATCAACCTTGTCATATCGTGATTTGTGACAAAAATCCCGGATTCATACGTTCTTTTTTCATAAAATGCATTGAATGCCACATTTTTCATATTATGTAAAAAATGTTCCGGTGATTCTTTCATGACAGTTTCTTTAATTACATATGAAAGGGGAAAATTGAATCCGATACCAAAAATCCGGGAATATTTTCTCACTATATCCGGATCATCCCACACTTCGCTGACAAAAATGGTATCTTTTTTAAGTTTTTTACAGCTTTCACATATATCTTTCCAAAACATGATGTTTTTTTCGTGTTGGTATTCGCATATTCCTTTCTCTGTTGAGAAATCATGGATATGCTTTGCTGCATCAAATCTGAAACCATCAAATCCAATTTCAAGCCAATATTTCAGTATGTTTCTTGCCTCTTCATTCATTGATTCAGAATCATAATTCAGATCCGGACATGAAGAACCGAATAGGCAATAGAATATTTTTCCCTTCTTCTCCGACCAGACAGGTTGATTATCCCAGGGTCTTCTCGCTTTGAGCCATTCTTCATTTTTCAACCATAAAAACCAATCTTCATATGGTTTTTCTCCATCAAGAGCTTTTAAAAACCATGAATTAGTT
>JASGMR010000050.1 GCA_030156385.1 Kosmotogales bacterium | reverse complement strand
TTCAATTATAGACTCGGCCCATTCGGTTTTTTGGCACATCCGCTTTTATCTGAAGAGGCTCCGTATGGCACTTCAGGGAATTACGGTTTGCTTGATCAAATAGCGGCGCTGAAATGGGTGAATGAGAACATAGAAAAATTTGGTGGTGATCCGGATAATATAACCATTATGGGACAATCCGCCGGAGGTATTTCGATTGCATCAATGTTCGTATCTCCATTTGCCGATGGGCTTTTTAATAAAGCAATAATCATGAGTGGACTGATTCCCTTCGATCTTTATCCTCTTAAGTCGGAAAGTGAAATCTCTATGGAGGATATCGGAGTGGAATTTCAAAAAGTTCTCGGGATCGAAGACGGAGACATTTTAAAACAGATGAGGGAACTGGATACGACCACAATTTTTGAAAAATTTGAAAAAATAAAAGAACAGGGACTCGTTAGAAAGCATCTCTGTTATGATGGTTATTACTTTCCCGAAGAACCTTACCAGCTCTTCCAGGAGGAAAAATTTAAAATAGTTCCCACAATTGTCGGAGGAACTTACAACGAAGGAAGCCTGTTCAGATTCCTTTTTTCGATGACAAAAGATCAGTATTATGCTTATCTGGATGATAGTTTTGAAGATGACTACGATGAGGCGGTCGAATATTATGGGAATTGGTTTAACTATAGAGAAGCCTATTCGAGAATCATAGGTGATTTTTTCATGATGAACGCAGAAATGCTTGCCAATTATCAGGCTGAGAACGGCCCGTGTGTTTACAGATATAATTTCAAATGGTTCCCCATACCGTTCTTTTTACTCAATATTAAAGCGTTCCATTCTATAGATGTTGCCTATGCGTTTGGTAATATCACGAATTTCTATTATTCTAACTACGATCACAAAATTTCCAGTATGCTGATGGATTATATAATTCAATTCATAAACGGTCGGGAAAAGTTGGTTTCAGATGGAACGGAATGGGATAATTATTCCGAGACGGGAAATGTTTTAAATATAGGGTGGTGCATACAAAATATAAAACAACCTCGACAGAAATACATAGATCTTATTTTCAACAATTTATATGAACTGCTGGAAAACGAAGCCGCCTATTGAGCCCGGTCATTTTCAGGTTTGATTTTGATATAATTCTGAATATGATAAGCGAAATTTACGATAAAATTTATAAGACAATTCAAAAAGTTCCCCCAGGAAAGGTAGCCACTTACGGACAGATAGCCCGTATTTGTAATTGTGGTCCCAGATTGGTTGGATATGCTTTGAGAGCCTTAAAAGATAATGACTTGACAAATGTTCCCTGGCATAGGGTGATAAACAGTAAGGGCGAAATCAGCATAAAGGGTGAGGGATATTTCGTTCAGGAAACTTTATTGAAAAAAGAGGGAATATTTTTTAATGAAAGTGGAAAGATAGATTTAAAAAGATTCGGATGGCAGGGAACGTATGAAATTCAGATATAAATGAATATGTGTGAAAAAATAATATAAAGAAATCAATTCGTTGATTTTTTCATGGCTTTTTTTCACATAGTATTTTTTCAAAGATCACTTTTTCATATTCGATATGATTTTCGTATTGCGGAAAATGCCCAGCTTTTTCTATCAAATACAGGTTCTTTCGAGGAGCCTTGATTTCATTCAAAAAGTTTTTTCCAACGGATGATGAAGTGGCCACATCAGATTTGCCATAAATAAAGTAAACGGGGATTTCAAATCTTTTGTCCATATTCTTTATATCAAAAGCGGTTATCTCGTTCCATAATTTGCCGATAGTGTATTTCGAACCCGCGACGAGTTTAAAGTAATCGATTAACGAATAGACTGAAGAATTGGTGGTATCTCTTCGGAGTTTTTTCATACTTTTTTCTTTGTAATAGACACCCTCGTAATACTCCAGCCATTTCCATATTAACTTGTAGTTTTCAAAATTTCTGAAAAATTCATCTTCCGGAAATTTTATCTGCTCAACTTCAGACTGAGCCTTTGCATTGTGATGCTTTTTTGCATTTTCAAGTACAAATTTATACTTAATTTTCTCATTTTCCAGAAAATCTATGAACTGCCCTATTCCTATGTATGCATGTAACAAATCACCGTAAAGTTTTGCAAATTTTATTCCAAGCATGCTTCCTGCCGAATGTCCAACCAGAAAAACTTTTTTCTTTTCGAAAATTTTTAACAAGAATTCTATGAACTCTTTAATATCACTTGTTAGAAGATCAAAGGACAGATCAGAATTTTTTGTTCTCGTACTGAACGATTTACCGGTACCTCTCCTGTCCCAGTGAACTACCAGGAACTTTTCCTGCAAGTTTTTGTCGTATTTATCGGCAAAATTCATATCGGACATTCCTGGGCCGCCGTGAAGAATTACCATCAAAGGATTGTTAATATCATTTCCCCTTATCAAGGCATATTGATCACTGTCTCCAATATTGAATTTTGCCAGCATATTCACATCGGTATGAGAACTTTTCTTCATGTATAATTCCATCTACATCCCTCAACAAACATAAATAAATAATATTTATTATAACCCATTCAAATTATTATTTATTTAAGAAACAAAAAACTACTTTCAAGGGGAGCAGTTTCTTTAAAAGTATATATCAGAAAAATATTCAACCTGTATTTTGAAGAGTTTCATTTCACCGGGAAAAAAAGTCTCTATATTAGCATTAAAATCCACTTTTGCATTTTTCAAATTTTTGTACTGTACCTTTTAACCTGTGTGAGGCCACAACGTTTGTTCTGTCCTTCGAATTCGAACCGGCAAATTTTTGTCCGATTTAAATAGAAATGGAGACTGAATTTATATTTTAATTGAAGTGGAGATTTTATATAATCTATTGATGAGAATTCAAAAGAAGGTAGTGTGATTGTATGAAAAAAATATTTTTGATTCCAATATTGCTCATAACGGTAATTTCTTTCTCACATATCCCCTTCTTTGTGAGTGAAGAAGATTTTTACAACGGTGATTATTATGTTGAAGATGTTGATATGTCGCAAATTTATTATTATACATTTGATGGTATGGAAGAAATATCTTTTGTTTTCGGGAGTATTCCGGGAAAATCTCTTCATATTCTTTATGGTATTCCCGTTGGTGTTCCAAACAGAAATTCCGCACTGTATTTCAGACCATCATTATCTGTATACGGCCCATACGGTAATTTAATAGATTCTTTTGATTTTGAAAACTCGGAGCCGGAACTCATGCATGAATTTTTCGGAGATTCTTATTCATTCGTGTATTTGAGATACGACGAACCCTTTGAAATAGACGGATTGTACAGGGTGACCTTAACATCTGAAGGATCCGGAAAAGTCTGGATTGCCTTTGGAACGAGAGAAGAATTTACAATAAAGCAAATTTTCGAAATAAATAGTATGATCAAGGATATAAGGAATTTTCATGATTTAGAAGGACTAGCTGCCTGGCAAAGAGTAGGGTTGAGTGCATTAATACTTGTAGCATTCGTCGGTTTCATGGTATTTCTCTGAAAGAGATTGAGAAAAAGAAAAACTGAGTAAAAATTTTTGCTTTTCTACAGCTTTGAACCTGTTAATTCATATTAGTAAAAATTAAATTGAATATTTTATATCGTTTCTTCCGGCTTTTTTTGCTTCGTAGAGAGCTTCATCGGCCTTTTTCAATAAATCATCAATAGATTCATCCTGAGCTAATTTTGCTACTCCAATACTTAATGTTAAATTTTCGTCAATTCCAAAATCATATCTGGAAACAATTATTGATAACTTTTCAATTATTCCTATTATTATTTCATTGGAAACATTAGAAATAGCGAGCACAAATTCATCCCCGCCCCATCTTCCAAAAAAATCTGTCTTCCTTATATGTTTGTTTATTATTTCACTGAGATTTTTTAAAACTTTATCACCCGTTAAATGTCCATATTTATCATTTATATCTTTAAAATGGTCTATGTCAAATATTATGAAATATAGATCATATTTATTTTTCAAAGCTTTTTCATGCAAATAACGCAGCCCCTCAAAGAATCCATTTCTGTTATTCACATTTGTCAATGGATCCGTGGAAGATATATTTAAAAATTTTGTTTTAGATCTCCACAAAAGGAATATAATTATTATTAAAGATAAATAAAGAATGATTAAAAATACAATTAACATCAAGAAATATTCCTGGTCGTGTTTCACGGCATCACTTATGCTATAACTGATAATATAAGCTTCGGTTTCATTTTTAAAATTATTCATAGGTAAAAATGAAATTAAATAGTCTTTGTTCGAAATATTAACAACTCTTGAAAACTCTTTCCCTTTCTCTAAATCATCATCGATATTTGCTCTTAATTCTTGGTTCACCTTTTTTGATTCCAGAAATTGAATACAAAGGCTGTCGATATTTTCTATTTCTTCCTCAATTTCAACATCATAATAAAAATCTCTGGAAATCGTTGAAGTTACATAATTTGACAATTCTTCATCAAAAACCTTTTCATCCACCACTTCTTTTTTAATTATGAACTGATGTATCTCACAGAATAATTCCGATAAACTCTTCAAAATTGCCGCCATTGATATGCTTATTTCTACCGAACCAATATGTTCGCCATTATATTCCAGAGGATAAACGAAGCGATAACCTGTTGATATTCTTCCCTCTTCAAATCCTTCAATATATACTTTATCCTCATTTGATATTCTTACACTTTCTCTGACATCAAAAAGTGAATCTCCATAGTTTGAAGGTCTGTGCATTCTTAAAAAACTCGTACCATCAGGTAAATGAAAATGAAGGTGACGAAAATCGTCCTCTGAAATATATTCATATATTTCATTCAAGACATTAAAAAGTTCATCACGGTAAAAATCGATTTTTTCCCTGTTTTTATTTGCATCGTATAAAATTTCAAGAATAGAATCGTCATTGATTACATTGTCATAAACAAATTTCGAATAATTTCTGTACCCATCCAGAACTGATTCATATTCTCTTTTGAAGATTTTCAGTTCTTCTTCCTTCGCCGATTCAATCGTGAAATTTCTGAAATTAAAAAAGAGAAAAAGAGCCAGGATAGTTACGAGCGTTATTATAATTATTATAATACAAGCGATGAAAATATTTTTGTTCTTTATATTCATAAATTTATTATATCATTCTTGAAAATAGTTGTTACATTAAAGAACAAATCATTGACGACTCATTGAATAGAATACATTTTTTTATAAAATGGTTTTAATTTCTTATAAATTTTTATGTATATATTATTATATATATATTCATATTTTTTGTTTTTTTCATAATTTGGAGTAAATTTTTTAATTTTTGATACCATTTTTTCCCTTGCCTCAAACAGGTCCCTGTATATTTTTAAACCCACGAACCCGGCCATAGCCGCTCCTATAGTTCCGTTTTCGTTATTATTAGTTATTATCACAGGTATGCCATATATATCGGCTGCCAATTGGCAAACGATGTCGCTTTTTGCTCCTCCACCCGAAACATATATTTCCTTGATTTTCGATTTTGATTTTTTTTCTAGTATTTCAATTCCGCTTTTAACATCATAGTTAATTCCCTCCAATATGGCTTTATAAATATGATATTTTGTATGATAATCTTTGAATCCTATTATTCCCTGGCATATAATTCGTTCAGTGGATTGCCCCAGTAAGGCTGAAGTATGAGCCCGCCAGAACCGGGTTCAATTTCTTCACTGATTTTATTCATGTATTCTTCAGGGGAAATTCCTTCAATTTTACTTTTAATCACTTCTTCTTTGCACATCGCATAAACGAATTGTTTTATAAGCCACAATCCTCTGAATATCTGTATTTCCGGATTATATTTTTTGGAAATCAATGAAGGATAAGCGGGCATGTTCGGAAGAGGTTCAAAATATTTTTTTGAAAATATTTCTATGCTCACGGCACTTCCCAAACTCACACTGGCACTACCCGGATTCAATATACCGCAACCTGCCGTTTCGCAGCTCTTATCGGCTCCAGCTGCAATAACTGGAAGCCCCTCACACAAACCGGTTTCCAGTGAGCATGTTTTAGAAATATTCCCCAGTATTTCCGCCACGGGAACTATGGAAGTCAGCTTATCTGTTTTCAGCCCGAACAGAAAATATCTCCAGTTTTTGTTGCTCGGTTCCCATGACTGAAGCTTATAATTAAAAGGAATTTTCCCCGTTTGAGCCGCTATTGAATCGACATTCTTACCCGTTAATCTCAGATTGAAATACCCGGAAATCTGAACACATTTATCGGTTTTTTCCCACACTTTTTTTTGATGATGTCGAACCCAGTTTGCCGGAGATCTTTTACCGGCAAACATCACCGACTTTTTCATGCCAACGGCAGAAAACACCAATTTATCGATCGTTCTTTCTATTCGATACTCTTCATCTAATCTTTCGTCCATCCATATTATTCCCGGTCTCGTTTCATCGCCATTTTTATCAATGAAAAAAAGAGAATCTCTGAAACCCGTGAAAGTGATCCCTATAATATTGTTCCATTCGTCTCCACTTTGTTTTTTCAAAAATTCACAAGCATTTAAAAAGTTATTCCAGTATGTACTACCATATTGTTCCGAATAACTCCATTCGTGATTTTTCAATATATTGTTTTTTATTGTACTAGTATATACTACAGAACCTTGTTTATCTACTAATGAAGTTTTTAAATATTGTGTCCCGCAATCTATTGTTAATATATAATAATTCATTTATACACCTCGTATATATATTAAAATTCTAGTAAAGTTTATCTATAGCTTCTCTCTTTTCTTCTCCAGTAATATGCAAGTATATACTAGTTGTGGACATATTTGAATGCCCCAGTATTTCCTGAACTATTTTAACATTTACACCTCGCTGCAACAAATGTGTCGCACAACTGTGCCGAAAGATATGAGGATGTATTTTCTTTCCAGGAAGAAATTTTGTTGCACATTTATCAACCATCTTTTCAACCGATCTGTTGGAGAGCTTTTCACCTCTTATTCCCACGAAGAAATAGGCATTTCTGCTTTCTTTTGTGAACGCATCTCTTATGTTTTTATACTCTTTCAAATTTTCTATGCACGACGCATTCAGTGGCACATTTCTGTCTTTGTTACCCTTTCCGTTTTTTACATAAAGCATCCCAGAATTTTCCATATCGATATCACGGGTTTCCAGATTGCATAATTCACCCACTCTCAATCCACAAAAATATAGTACCGAAATAATTGCCTTATTTCTAATGTCCATTTTATTCTTCTCAAAACCATTTAAAAAACGCTTTATTTCAGATATAGAAAGCGTTTCAGGTATTCTTTTCCGTGTTTTCGGGGGCTTCACGAATTGTGTAGGAATTTCTTTAATATCTCCGTTAATAAATAAGAACTGGTAGAACGATTTTATCGCCGCAAGAATCCTTCCGGTTGTGGTCGAACTCGGCCGAGATACCGAATATTTCCCCTGAGAAAATTCTTTGATGAATCTTTCGATATCTCTCCTCGAAAGATTTAAATAATCTAGCGCGTGATCGTTTATGTATTTATGAAATATGTCGAGATCTCTGGAATATGATTTTATAGTATTATCAGAAAAGTTGCGTACAAATTCAATGTAATCTACAAATTTTACCAGGGAATTATCGTAATTCATTATATTCTTTTACCTCTTCATTCTTTAAAATCTGGACGTATAAGTTTTCTTATACGTCCAGATTAATTATACCATCATTATTGTGTTGTATGCAACATGTTGTAACCAGCTTCAACAAACATTTTTAAAAAGGGACCTCGCAGAATCGATTTTAAGACCATCGAAAAAAATAATATGAATAAAAATACTCTGACTACATTTGAACCCTGCTAAATCGATTCTGAGAGGCGGAGGTTTTACATAGCACTTATCACGGGCAACACAGCCTTTTTATCGTGTCATTGTACTTATCTGATAGCTTATAATATTTTCCTTCCCTCACTACGAGGGGTTCCTTAATCCCGGAATAATGTTTTGTCATTGTACCCATTAAAGCTCCGAGTGCCATCGGACTTTTCAATTCCTCAAAATCTTTTTTTTGCAATTGTTCATTTATCTTTTTCACTAATTCTTTACCCGTTAACTTATTATCGATTAAAGATGTTACGAAATAGTAGGTGGGTTCTTTAACTTTAGTAAAAAGAAAATCATTCAATTCTCCATCTGCCCATTCTTTTCTGATATTCTGCAAATCGACATGCTTATCTATTTTTTTCTTGAATCCCAACAATATCAATTCCATGATCGAGTCTATTCTATTATCCATATTGTTTGTTGGTGTTAATATTCCCCATAGTACTCCTACAGGTAAATTTACACTGTTTACAAGTGTAAACAAAGAAATCAATTTTTCAACTGTTATATATTTTACACCAAGACTGTAATCCTCATCGAGTATATAAAGCGTTTCACGGGAATCCGCATCGATTTTATTTGAGATTTTTGGAATCATGCTTTTCACATTTATATAGTTCTCTCCGGTGTTCCAAATACCACTGAGCCCTGATTTATTATTATATTCGCAGTACTCTACGCTGAATCCAACTATCTGTGCTAATCTATTAATTAAATCCGAATACGCTCGTACATACAATAAATCATGTGTGCTTGTATTATTAATAAATTTCACTATTTCTACAATATCATTTTGAGTATCAATAACGTTTACTTGTTTATACAAATAATTATTTAAAAATCTTGCTCTTGTAGATGACTTACCTTCGTTATCATTCAATTCACCAATCATACTCAATAAATTTATTATACTTATTTTTGACACTATCTCACCCCTGTATTTGTATAACTGATATTATTATAATACATTGTTTACGCTTATGTACACTATTATTCACTCTTATATATTGCGTGTATGTTAAATTTCTGTACAGAAATGTTTCTTGACAAATTTTTTGTTAGATAATATAATCCTTTGTATTTCTCAGAGGTGATGATTTGTGAAAATTGGAATTGTAGGTTTTGGAGCAGCGGCGATAGGATTTATTAATGAAATAAAAAATACCGATAACGATATAACGATATTGGAGAGATCAAAGGATATTTTTAGTTCCAGTATAAGTGGGATAAGGTCTGATGGAAAGATTTTCATCTCGAGTAGCATGGGCGGAGACATAGATATACCGCCTGTAATTCAAAAAAATGTTGTCAATTTTTATATCGACAAACTCTCGGAAAGTGATAAAAAGAATATCAAAGCGGGAACGTCATTCAATAAAAAATCGAAGTTTTTTGATAAATTTTACTCAAAGGGTTTTGAGCCTGTTAACGCCGACTTCTGGCATATTGGCACGGATCAGCTCGGTTCGGTGTTGAAGAATATTTTTGATGAACTCTCATCGAAAAAAAATATCAATTTTCTTTTCAATAAAAAGGTCACGGATATAATTGTGAAAGAAGATTCCACGATAGATGTCATGCTCGATGAAAATGAAAAGATGAACTTCGATTATGTGGTTGTTGCAGCGGGTAGAAGTGGTCACAAATTGGTGAAAAAAATCGCGGTAAATTATCCAGACCTGGTTTTGTCAAACAATATAGTTGATATCGGCATAAGGTACGAATTACCGGATCATCTTGTTGAAGAATTGAACGAAGAAATGTATGAGTTTAAGGTGAGGTTGAAAACAAAAACCGGCTATAAGGTAAGAACATTCTGCAACAATCCTTCGGGATTCGTCGTTGAAGAAGAATACGATGATTTTGTTACCGTAAACGGTCATTCAAATTCAAAGGTTTTTTCCGACAATACAAATTTTGCAGTCCTTTGCAGTACATCTTTTACACATCCGTTTAATGATCCTTTCGGATATGGATCTTATATTTCAAAGTTGGCGAATATTCTTGCGGGTGGAAGAAAGGTTCTTTTGCAAACATATAGTGATTTTCTCGAGAGTAAGAGAACAAAAAAATTGGGAAGAGTCAAACCCACGCTCAACGATAAAAAACTCTCGCTGGGTGATATAAATCTGGCTTTGCCCAGAAGAATCGGAATTTCATTGACCGAGTTCATAGAAAAACTGGGAGAAGTTGTTCCCGGAATAGCTTATCCTGATAATCTTTTATATGCGATTGAAGTAAAATTTTACAGTAACAAATTGAACAATGAAAAATTCAGGAATTTTAAGTTTATAGGTGATTGTAGTGGACACACACGATCTATTGTTTATGCCACCTCTCATGGAAAAATTATCGGAAGAAAATTATTATAAATTTAAATTTTTTCATTCTTTTGAATAGCCCGAGCTAAAATCTATAACGGGCCTTCCATCATTGAGTCGATGTTTGTCGCTTCCAATAAAATCGATCATACCGTTTTCTTTAAGCAGATTGTATTTTTTAGAATTTTTCTTGATTTCGGACCAATTCACCTGAAACAAAACTCCTCTTTTTCTCAAATGAAAAAAATCACTGCCCAACTCTACTCTATCTCTGAAAAGAGTTTTTCTGTGCATGTAGAAATAATCGTATCTCTCGACATGAGCTATCATTATCGAGTATCCTTTATGGATCAAACCATCTATTACTTCGAATAAAAACGGCTGTTTGTTTTCAAATGAGAGTTCGAGCATCAGAATGTTCGAATTACCCATCGTTGGTAATTTTTTATCTGTTATTTCATTAGTCAAAAAAATTTCCGCTCCCAGATGAAAGTTTATATCGATGTCTCTGAAATATTCGCGGAACTCTTCATATTTATTTTTCACATATTCTATTTCGTAAGGGAACCTGGGTCTGTTAAAGTGTGGTGTGAGAAAAAGATCGGTAATTCCCTTTTTTAACATCATAATCAATAATTCTCTGGACTCTTCGTAACTCTGTGAACCGTCATCCAGTTTTGGAATCAGATGAGAATGAAAGTCCGTATTTTTATAACTCAAATCGAACATTCTCTCACCATCTTGTTGTAATTTTGGTTTCAGAACTGCCTGGGACCACTTTATATTTTTTTAAAAAGGACCGAATATCAAGAGTACAGTATATTCTGACCATTTGAATCAAATTGTCGGTCATAAGTTTATACGATGGATATCTGTCCTCAAAATCTCTATATGAAATTATATCTCCACGTTTATTATCGTATAATTCAACGTTGTTTGATAAAAATTCTTCAGGATAAGACAGTGATAGTTTGTATGGTGTGTCTATCTTAAAAAGAAGACCGGGGTTGTTTACGATCCATTTGGCGGCCTTTTCATCACCCTTTTCAATTTTTTTGTTCTCTATAAGCTTTTTAGTGTTAGATATGATTTTTGATATGATATCCATCCCTGCGGACTGACTCACAACGGAAGGATCAAAACCTGTTATGGAAAAAGAATTATCATAAACACATTTCCACAGATCACGGCACTTGTATCTTTCGGCGGATTTATATGCGTCGAACAAGTCCCTTTCTTCATCAGACAGATCATCAACATTATAATCTGAAAATAAGTTTTTATCCAGATCTTCTTCAGTTATTCCTAATTTTTTCAGAATTTCTTTCTTTTTGCTTTTAAAAATATATGTTATTTCATTAATTACACTGTTATCGGTAAGATCCAGAAAATCTTCAATGTTTTTCACTCTTTCTATCAGTCTGAGTGGTTTGATGGCATAATTGAGTATGTCCTGAAGAAGTAGATCAGAGGCCCTGGAAGTTTTATGAAAATAAACGTTTTTGTACATCATGAATCTTGAAAAAAGCACGGAATAAATATCATCAATAACTTTTAAATCATATATCAGTTTTCCATCTTTTATTTTAGAACTTCTTATTATTCTTTCTATATATCCCGACCCAAAATTCCTCGTTCCGGCAAAAAACGAATCTCTCAATACGAATTCCAGTCTGTCGGCACCGAGTGGTCCCTGTAAAATATTGAAATCTGTCGATCCTGTATGCTCCCCTTCAAACACTTCATTGATTTTCTTCGTTAATATATCTATTCCTTCTTTTAAATCCTTCGAACCTGTAGTTTTTTCAAGATCCTCTAAGACACATTTTTTGAGCTTTTCAACACCCAGGTTCTCAATTTTTTTATATAGAACGTCGGGCAAATATTCGAGAATCATTCTTTTTCTATAATCATCATGTCCATCCTTATACCCGGCTTTCTTATAAACTGTGTCATCAAACTGATGGCTGAATGGTCCGTGGCCTATATCATGAACTAGTCCGGCTAATCTCAGAATCCTGATTTTTGAATAATCATCCTTGAATAAATGACTCGAATACATTCCTGCTATATGCATCGTACCCATGGAATGTGCCAGTCTGGTGTGAGAAGCCGAGGGATATACGTTTACAGCTCCCACGAGCTGAGATAAAAACCTCAGGCGCTGAATCGACTTTGTATCTATAAAAATGATTTCAAGTGGATATAGAAAAACTTCGTTAAATACCGGATCTCTTGAGACCTTATAATACATGCTCATCGCCTCCATTCTCTAAATTATATACTTTTTTTAATTAAAAGAAAAACTCCCCCACATTGCGGGAGAGTTTTCACTATCTACATCTGTTCAGAACCGATTAAAATCCGAACGATTGACCATCTCTTCTCGGGTCCGCACCACCGTGAAGCTGGTTGTTGGGCAAAAATTGAACCGCCTGAATACTACCCATTGACGGGTCGTAATCTGCCATCAGCCTGATTTCGTGGCCCATCGCTTCGAGTTCTTTTATAACGTTCTCACTCACTCTCGCTTCGAGCATGAGTGATGCGTTGTTCTGATTGCAAACTCTTGGAGCGAGTATGGCCTCCTGTAAGCTCATACCGTAGTCTATCACATTGGTTATACCGGAAACTACCGCAGAGATTATTTTTGTTCCTCCGGGCGAACCGA
This sequence comes from Kosmotogales bacterium, assembly GCA_030156385.1. Classification (GTDB taxonomy): domain Bacteria; phylum Thermotogota; class Thermotogae; order Petrotogales; family Kosmotogaceae; genus JASGMR01. Next base: position 1,616 of record JASGMR010000050.1, on the reverse strand, counting down.
GAGTTAAGAAAGGTTTGTTGCCCTTCATAACTATCGTTGGACTCATACTGCTCAACGGTCTTTTTCCCGGTTCGATTGAATTCTCCGAACCCGGAACAGGTACAAAATCAAGCATGTGATTGTTCAACACAAATCCATATCCCGGTATTGTCAAACCACAACCGAAATGAAAATTATTTGATTTTGTTACGGTAACTGCATTACCTTCGCTGTCCATTACAGAAAAACTGGTCGTATTTCCGCTTTCATACTTGAATGGATCTCCAGGTAGTGGATCATTGTTTGATTTTGTCATATCAATTTCCGAAAATCTTTTCAAAGCGTATTCCTTGGATGTCAATCCTTCCAGAGGTACGGTTGAAAAATCGGTGTCGGCCATATATTTCGACCTATCGGCATAAGCCAATTTCATAGCTTCGCCAAAAATATGATAATACTCCGCCGAACCATATTCCACATTTGAAAAATCAAAATTCTCTAGAATGTTCAAAATTTCTATTACGATCGTTCCACCGGAACTGGCCGGAGGTACTGAAATAACGTCATAACCTCTGTAATTTCCATAGACGGGTTTTCTTATCTTTACTTCGTAGCTTCTCAGATCGTCCATAGTTATTATTCCACCGTAATTCTGAGCGGCGGAAACAAGAGCCTCACCGATCTCACCATTGTAAAAAATGTCTATTCCGTTCTCGGAAATCAACTCCAATGATTTTTTCAGGTTATTATTGTAAATTACATCTCCGGTAGCATAGGGCAATCCGTCTTCATCACACCAGAGTTCAAGTGATTCAGGATATTGGGCTATGGCATCGTACATTGAGTTTATCAGCCCGGATAAATTATCAGTTACAGGAATCCCTTTTTCCAGTAATTTTACTGAAGGAGCGATTACTTCGGAAAGGGACATGGTTCCGAACATTTCCAGCGCTGTATTCAGACCTGCCAATTCTCCGGGTACCCCAGAGGATATCGGGTTGAAGTAAGCACTGTAAAAGTTATCCATATACTTTTCATACATATTGGCAGTGGCCGCTGCAGGGGCAATTTCCCTGAAATCAATGACAACGTTCTCACCAGTTTCTGCAGAATGTATGATCATAAATCCGCCTCCGCCCAATCCGGAAGCATTAGGTTCAAGTACCCCAATTGCAAAGGCAACTGCAATGGCTGCATCTACGGCATTTCCACCATTTTTCAGTATCTCTACTCCGACTTCAGATGCACCCGGCTTTGCGGAAGATACCATACCGTTGGAAGAATAAAAATCCCGGTAGAGATCACCTCTTTCACCTAATGGAAAATTAATTTTTGTTCCCCCGGATGAAAAAATTACAACGGACAATAAAAGAATAAAAACGACTAATACTTTTTTCAAAAAAATACCTCCTCCTCGTAAATGAAAAATTTAGTACCAATCAAAATCGATTTAATTATGTAAAAAGTTATAATAATATATATTATATCCCAATCTTTAGTTAAATGTGCGAACAAAAATTGTAACATAGATCTTTACGATAAAAAAAGCAAATGTAAATTATAAGATTGAGATAAAAAAAGGATTTTTACCCATTTTTTTCAATTTCAAAATGAATAAAAATCCATATATATCACGA
>JASGMR010000049.1 GCA_030156385.1 Kosmotogales bacterium | reverse complement strand
CCATTCAGGTTCTTTCCTACCTCTCTTTCCTGAAAGAAATCATTCATATTTCCGTTTATGTCAAATATGGCAGATTTTACATTCGTAGTTCCAATATCTATTGCTAAATATAATTCAGACAACTCCTTCGTCCCCTCTTCTTTTGTAATTGATTATATATTCAAAGTTGCTGTAACTTTTTTTGAATTTGTCCTTACCCATTTGAATCAGTTCCAGAAAAAGTGTATCCACCGCGAGAAGCTGAATGTATCTGGTCAATATTCCCCCTTCGGGCAAGATTTTTGTTTTCGGGAAAAGTGGTAGTTTTACATCTGATCTTTCCAAGATCTTCGAATCCGGGGGCGCCATACTTATTATTTTAGCACCGGTTTCTCTCGCATACTTCATTGAATCGAGTAAATCGGATGATGAATGACTGCTGGAAATAACGATTGCCGTACTATCCGGCCCCATTTGATAAGCCGAAAGGCTTTGCAGGAAAGGATTATCAAAAAAATTCACTTGAAATCCGAGTGTTTTCATTTTTATAAACAGATCGTGCCCCGCAACTCCGTCAAAGCCATACGCCATTATGTCTATCGTTTTGCTGTTTAAAATATGATCACATGCTTTTTCTATAGTTTCAGGGAGGAGCTGAGGTAAAGAGAATTGAAGATTTTCCTGGATGACTTCGAGTAAGTTCTTTGAAATCTTTGAGACTTTGTTCAGGTTGAATTTCATGGATTCCACCATTTCCAGTTCCTGAGCTAATTCGATCTTTAAATCCCTGAACCCCCTGAAATTCAGTTTTTTACAGAAATCCACCACGGTCGACGGAGCGGTGTTAGTGTGTCTTGATAATTCTTTTATCGTGATACTGATCACTAATCTGGGGTCCTTTATTATGAATCTTGCTATTCTCGCCTGCGCGGGTTTTAAATACGGCAATTCATCTTTTAATCTCTGAAAAAAACTGTATTTACTGGGCATTGACTTTCTTCCTTTTCACCGAATAGAATATCATTATAGCCAACGTGACTAAAAATGGAACTGTCAATAACAATTTTGGAGAAATGTCCGTCGTTGCCTGAAACAGATTTGAAAGTGCTGAAGCGGCCCCAAAAATTATGGATGCCATCAGTACACCTACGGGATTTCCTCTTCCCAGGATCACCGCCACCAGGGCTATCCAACCTCTTCCGTTGGTCATACCTCCAACGAAAGTTTTTATCGGCAAAGATAATGCTGCACCACCTATTCCTGCAAAAAAGCCACTGATCAAAAATGAACCGAATCTCTGTTTGTACACTGAAATTCCGACGCTAACCGAAGCTCTGTAATTCTTTCCCACGGATCTCAAATGAAATCCGTAAGGAGTTTTAAATATTATTATAAAGCATATTATTACGGCCAGAAAAACGAGATAATCCAGAATATCATACCCACTCAACAGATCTCCTAAAATCGGAATGTTCTCTATCCCGGGTATTTTTATCTCGGACAATTCGGGAGCATTCTGGAAATAGAGTGTACCCTTCGTGCCACACAAATTGGAAGATAAGAAGACTGTGATACCTGATGCAAATAGGTTCGTCGCAAGTCCTACGACGAAAACATTTGCCTTCAGATTGAGGCTTACGTATCCCATTATCGCGGCGAGAAGCATGGATGAACTTATCCCAACCAGGATACCCAGTAGTAGACTTCCCGTGTTGGCTGCGGTGTACAGAGAAGAAAATGCGGAAACAAGCATCATCCCTTCCAATCCAATGTTCAACATGCCTCCCAGTTGAGTGAACAGTCCCCCCAGAGCCGCCCATAGTATGGGAGTCATCATAGCGATTGTGGTATGCAGAAAATCTCCTATCATGTTTTTATCCCCTCTCTTCTCTTTTTACCTATGAAGGAAACGAGTCCTTCCGCCGTGATGAGATAGAATATAACAGATTGAATGATTCTTGCGACTTCAGGCGTGATATCCGACATCAGCGAGGCAACATTTGCGCCGCTCTCAAGAAAAGCGAAAAGCAATGCAGCCGGTATTACCAGCAACGGGTGATTCCTCGCGATGAGTGCAACGGCTATCCCGTTCCATCCGTAACCGGTGGAATATCCTCTTATCATTCTTCCATATATTCCCAAATTATCTATTATTCCGGCCAACCCTGCAAGACTACCACTCAAACACATAGAAAGTATGATGACTTTTTTCACAGGTATACCCGAGTAATTTGAAAATTTCCTGTTTCTTCCCGTTATGACCATTTCATATCCGACCGTGCTTTTTTTATAAATAAAATAAAAGAATATTATGACCGCGATCGCTATAAAAACCCCCGCATGAAGATCTGAAGGCGATAAGATTTTTGGCAGCATAAAATTCGAATTCATGTATGGAGACGCCGCCATACCCGCTTCAGGATCATTGAATGGACCTTCCAGAAAGTAATCCACGACGTATACGAGAGTGTAACTTATAAGCAGGGAGGAAATCAACTCATTCACTTCCCATTTTGCCTTCAGCCATCCCGATATTCCCGCGATTATTCCTCCGGCCAGGGCAGAAGCAAATATCGAAATAACTATCGCCAGAATTGCGGGAAATCCCGACATTTTAACGGCGAGGAACGTACCAACCAGAGCACCAAAATAAAGCTGTCCTTCGAGCCCCAAATTGAATGCGGAAGCGGAAAACGCCAGGCTGGCCGCCAGGCCTGTGAGCATGAGTGGTATGGATGCGGCTATCATATTTCCAAAAAAATAAGTGTTGCTGAAGGGGCCTATGAAAAATTGTTTTATGGAATTTCCAGGTTCGCTGCTGGTTAAAAGAATCGCTATTATACCTATGACAAGGGCTATTCCTATTGTTATGGCTGTTTTGATTAATCCGTTGATTCTGTGCATCGATTATCACATTCCTTTTCCGGTTTTTCTTCTATATGAAGCCCCATCATATATTTTCCAATTTCCATTTTTGTGAGGTCGTCGTGATTGTCAAAATTTTTGACTATTTCACCATCGAAGATAACGAGAATTCTGTCTGAAAGATACATGATCTCATCCAGATTACCCGAGATGAGAAAAATGCTCTTTCCTTCGTTTCTTATTTTTTCCAACTGGTCGTATACAAATTTTTGCGATCTTATATCCAGTCCCCATGTCGGTTCGCAGGCTATCAATAATTCTGGTTCTGATGAGAGTTCTCTTGAAATTACAACTTTTTGGATATTTCCTCCTGAAAGCATTCCGACCATAATATTAATACCCGGGGTCTTGATATCGTACTCTTTTATTAGAAATTTCGTTAAATCCAGAGACTTTTCCCTGTTGATCCAGCCATTTTTAGAGACGTCATCTTTAAAATACTTTGTGGATATTTCATTTTCCAGAATATTCGATTCAGGCGAAGAACCTTCCATGACTCTATCTTTGGGAATGTAACTCATTCCAGCTTCTCTTCTCATCCGGGTCGAATAGTCTGAGATATTTTTTTTGTTCAAAAACACGCTGCCCTTTTCTATTTTACTCAACCCTGTAATTGCTCTTATGAGCTCTTTCTGACCATTTCCGTCGACGCCTGCCAGTCCGACGATCTCTCCTGCTTTTATATTTAAACTTATTCCCTTCACTTTAAAATATTGATCTTCCATATCTTTCACATAGAGTTCATCTATCGAAAAGATATTTTCTCCCTTTTTATCCGTACATTTGAGTTTTTCGAAGGTGATGTTCTCTCCGACCATCAAGCGGGAGATCTCTTCTATATTCGTTCTGGCCGTATCACCTGTGAAAACAGTTTCACCATTCCTCAATACCGTAATCTGATCGGATATTTTTTTCACTTCTTCAAGTTTATGACTGATGAATATTATAGTTTTACCCTGATTTTTGAGCATTTTTATCGTGTTGAATAATCGTTGTATTTCCTGTTCTGTTAACACGGATGTGGGTTCATCGAGAATTATTATTTCTGCACCCCTGTAAAGCGTTCTTAAAATTTCAACCTTCTGTTTTTCGCCTATAGACAGATCCCCTACCTTCGTACAGGGATCCAGATCGAGTCCGGATTTACATGACAGATCGGATATTTCGTTTTGAATTTTTTTGAATTCTATCATTCCGTATTTATTCTTTTTTTCTATACCCAGCGAAATATTCTCGGCAATGTTGAAATCATCTATCAGTTTAAAATGCTGATGAACCATGCCTATCCCCAATTCAAACGCCGTTTTTGCATTATCGATTTTTACATCTTTTCCTCTCAACATTATTTCGCCGCTGTCCATTTTTTCAATCCCATAGAGAATTTTCATGAGAGTCGTCTTTCCCGCTCCGTTTTCACCGACGAGAGCGTGAACTTTGCCCTTTTCCAGTTTTAACGTGGCATTTTTTAAAGCGGTTACATTATTCACTGAATATATTTTGTGAATGTTTTTCATTTCGAGAATATAATTTTGCATTCAATTTCCCCTCAATTCAAAATCATTTCAAAAAGAAGCCTGCTCAGGAGAGCAGGCAAAAGACTTATTTTAATCCGATGGATTTATTTCTCCATCTTTCAGTGAATTGAATACTCCTAACATTTTTTCTCTTATGTCCTCAGGAACATTTTTAATATAGTTCGGATCATCGAAGGTGAAGCCGATTGCTCCTTCTTTTATCCCCCATCTCTCGGAAGTTCCAAAGGGCAGATTACCATTGAACGCTCTGATCAAAACATCCTTGATAGCGATATCGGCATTTTTAAGGGTACAGGCCAGAATAGTTTCGGGAGCCATGCTTATGTAGTTCGAATCCACACCGATAATATAATTTCCGGAATTACTCGCCGCCTCGATCGCACCCATTCCTGTTCCTCCTGCAATCGTTAAAATGATATCCACTCCCTGACCCAATTGTGCTTCGGAGAGGTCTTCCCCTTTATTCGGGTCGGACCATGATCCGGCGGCCGAGAAGATCAGTTCAATATCTTTATTGATCGATTTTGCACCATTTTCATATGCGGGTTTCATTCTATCCGTCATCGCGGGATAAATATCACCCGCCAGAAGTCCCACTTTTAAGTCCTTATTCGCTCCCGGCATATCGCTGGTCGTTACCATTCCCGCAAAAGCACCGGCAAGATAAGACATTTCCTCATCTTTAAAACCGAGTGAGAATATGTTCGGTAAATTTTCTGCCAGCCCATCCAGAAGAGCAAGTTTTTGATTCGGGAACATTTTTGCAACTTTTTCAACGCTTTTGGGCATACCTTCCGTAAAAGTTACAACCAAATCGTACTGTCCGGTCGCCGCAAGACTTATCACATTCGGTTCCCATTTGGCTGTGTTGTAACCACCTTCTACCACCTTGAGATCGAATCCAGCTTCTTTTGCGGCTTCTTTCGCACCGTTTACCATCATTTCATATATAGGATTACCGCCAATTTCCCCCGTGATCATTATGGCAACGGAGTATGAAAAGCCCATTGAAGCGATTAATACCAAACACAGTAACAGAAAACTTATTTTTCGCACTTAATTCACCTCCTGGTTTATTTCAACAATTTATTATAATATTTTCATAGCTTCTTCCACACTCGAACCACCATGTATGATTGTTCTCAGCGCCTTCGTCATTTTTCCCGGATTTGAGTAGCCCCATATGTTCCTTCCAATGGCTACCCCTCTGGCTCCGGAATCAATGGCGTTTTTAACCATTGTAAGCAGATCTTCCGGATTGTCCGATTTCGTTCCGCCCAGAACTACGAGCGGTCTGAATACCCCTCGGCTCATTTCTTTGAATTTTTCCATATCTTCAGGATATTCCGTTTTGACAATATCCGCACCTATTTCTACAGCTATTCTAGCAGACATCGCTATGTTTTCGGAAGTGTGAAGATTCTTGTTGAATCCTCCCGGTAAAGCTTCGGCAAGAACCGGGACACCCCAATCGTGAGCCTCAGCACATATATTTGCAAGATAAGTGAGTGTTTGGTTTTCAAAATCAGTTCCGGGTAATCCCATACATCCCACCGCATCCGCACCCAGTTTCAGGGCTTCTTCAACTGAAAAAAGTTGACTGTAATTTTTTTCTCCTTCTCTTATCATCGTTATTCCGCCGTCTATTCTTAATATTATTCCACAATCTTTCAGTGTTTTCCAATAGTTTTTCAGTATTCCATACGTTGTTAAGAAAGCATCTGCTCCATTCTCAACGATTTCAGACAGGACTTTTTCCGTATCGGTCAGTGCAGGAAATACATTCATTGTGCTTCCATGATCCATAGCAACTATCAGACTTTTTTCATCTTCTTTGAATATTCTATGCATTCTTTTCATTGTGAAAACGGTCATTTTACTATTCCTCCCATTAAAATAATACTACTGTTCTCTGTTCATTTCCTGTGGGTGTCAGACCCAATTCATCGTCAAGTTCTTCAAGCGATACAGTTTTTGTTACCAGACATTCCAAATCTCTATGGAAACTCGAAATCAAATTCGTCGCCTCTCTGAAATCTTCTGCCGTTCTTCCCTCTGTTCCCGTTATTTTTACTTCCGAATAATGTATGCTGTTGCAGTCTATATCCAGGTCTCCCGTGGGATGCATTGAAGTGTAGAGAACGATCGTTCCGACTTTCCTGACATATTCGATAGTTTTGCCCACTACATTTATTACAGGAGCGGTTATAAAAACTGCATCGAAGCCATGCCCTTCATTTATTTCGGGAACGACGCTTTCTATTTCCTCCGGTTTAATCGCTTTGAATCCCATTTTTTCTATGAACTCTCTTCTGTGATTTTCGGGATCACTTATTATTGCTTTTACACCCCTCATTTTTGCTAGAAATGCGTGTAGAATACCCATCGTTCCACCACCGATTATTAAAATGGAATCACCGAATTGTAAATCCGCTTTTTTTACACTGTGAAGACAACAGGACAGGGGCTCGGTTAAAGCAGCGACTTTGAGGGGTGTGCCATTCAGCAGTTTAAACACTTGTTTTTCTTTAACCACGATATATTCAGAAAACCCCCCCGCGATCAGAAAATTATCTTCTATTTTTCTGCCTTTCCTGGCATTTATACAGAGGTTGTCCATTCCTCTGATACAATAATAACAGACACCGCATCTGTTGATCGTGTCTAAGGTTACCAGGTCTCCCTTCTTGACTTTTTTTACTTTATCGTTCAGTTCAACAACCTCTCCCGCCACTTCATGACCGCCTATCATCGGTGTGGGAACCTTTATTTCTCCTGTGAAAATTCTTCTGTCGGTGGTACATACACCACAACTTCTGACCTTAACGAGTATTTCGTTTTTTTTCAGCTCTGGCATTTGAATTTCCTTTATTTCGGATTTTCCTATCCCTTCAATTATCAAGGCCTTGCTTTTCAAAATGAATCACTCCCGTATTTTTTTTTCTTATTACCGAATTAATTTCAGTATTACATTTTTTTGTGAATATTCAAAGTCTTTTAAGGAGTTACATCGGAATACCAATTGATTTATTCTGATCGCATTGAATCCTCTTTCATTCATATAATAAAATGAAAACTGAGTATGATTAAAGTTTTCATTTGAATGTGATGCAGTGGTATAATAACGTTGTACACTCGATTTGGGGGGATAATGTATGAATATAACAGAGGCTATCAAGAGAAGGCATTCGACGAGATCCTATATAGAAGAAAAATATTCGGACGCCGCGCTTCAAAAAATAAACTCTTTATTCAAACAAGTAAAGCCACTTGAAAGTGAAAATATAAACTGGACTATAGAAAAGGATGATAAAAATACCGGCAAGATTTTTTCCAATGTGGATGATAACTGGAAATTCCGCATTTGCTACGGATTTCAGGGAGAACAGATAATTCTCAAACTGACTCAATTAGGTTATAACACCCTGTGGAGAGCTATTGGCAGCGAGAGACCAGCAGAACTTCTATTCGGCCATGCTAAAAACAAGAGTATGAAGGAGTCTATAGCAAGACTTCTCACGGGAAACGGTAACAGAAAACCTCTCAGTACTTTCATTGAAAAAGATGTATCAAAAATTTCCGAACTGGGAAGAGAGTGTTTCGAATTGTGTCGTTTAGCCCCTTCCGGAATGAACAGACAACCCTGGAAATTCGATGAAGATGGAAATAGCATAATAATAGAAATTACTGGTAAATCCTCCATAAACGCTTTGGATTTTGGCATAGTGATTGCACACGCTTATTTGTTTCTGGAGGAGAAGAAAAAAGAGATAACTCTGCACTTCGAAAACGATTATAAATGTATTTTAAATTTTCAGGATCGTAAAATATAATTGAATATGAGAACAGTTAAATTTGAGCAAAAATATTTGAATCCGATGATTGAATTATTTTCGAATGAATTCAAAAAGCTCAACATGGGTTTTAACGGAGTTTTCCCCCAACTCAAAGGATTTATCCAACTCTTCTGCTATTCATTTTGCAGAACTCTCGACAGGGGTATGTTTATCAAATAAAATTCATTTAAACCTTAAAACATGCTTTTTATAGAATTATCCGGGATATCTGTCCGATATATAGTCTTTCAACATCCTGTTTTCATATTCCAGATTTCTGTATTGAAGTTTAACTATATCTCCTATGGAAATCATACCCAGCAAACCGGTTTCGTCACAAACGGGTAAGTGTCTGATTCTCAATTCTGTCATTGTATTTATGGCATACTGAATATCATCGTTTGCCCTGCCGCAGACAATATCTTCCGTCATTATAGTCTCAACAGTTTCTTTGGATGTATCGAGATTTCTCCGGCAGACCCTTTTGAGTAAATCCCTCTCAGTGAATATTCCGATCGGGTAGTTGTTATCTGTAACTATCACCGAACCAATTCCTTTATCGACCATCAGTTTTACCGCCTCGGCAATGGAGGTACCTTTTTTGACCGAGTAAATCTCCGTTCCCTTATCTTTTAGAATATCTTTAAGTTTCATGATTTAACCCCCCCTATATCAACCTGAATTGTATATAAAATTCTATCAAAAAGAAGTTCGTCAACAAATAAATAGTTATTCTCATTCCCACCGAGGACCTCCATTTTCTTCTTTTTTAAGGATGTAAAATGTATAATTGTAAAATAGATAAACACTTTTAAATGGAGGAAATATCATGAAAAGAAAAATATTTTTTTCAATTGTTTTGCTGGTTATTTTTCTATTTGTCATAACCGGGTGTTTTATATTCAACCCGGGCACTCATTACGTGGCATGGGTGGTCGGTGATCTCGATTCAAATGAAAAAGCGATGCTTCTGTATTCCGGTGATTCGGGGGAAACCTGGGTAAGACAGGGGCTGGATATCCTCCCGGAAGGAAAGAGTTTGAGTGATGTATTTGCAGTTGACGATAAGACCGTCTGGGCAGTGGGAGATGGGGCACTCGTTATAAAAACATCGGATGGTGGAGCTAACTGGTCGATCGTTCAGATAGATGTAGTGGCATCAGATTCGTCATTTGATTCCATTTCTGTTAATGGAAATGATATATGGATAAGTGGGGAAAATGGATTGATAGTAGGTTCTGATAATAATGGTCAGGACTGGACGGCTCAGGATCTTCCGGCATCCGCCACTGAATTTTTGCTTCAGGGAATTCATGTGATCGACGATGATTTAATATATTGTGTGGGCAACAATCCCTCTCCTCCCTCAGGATATGTTTTAAGAACAACGAACGGCGGACAGACCTGGGAAGAAATAGTGCTGCCAAACGATTATAACTATTCTAATGGATGGATAGGAGTAAAAGCAACAGATCAAAACCATGTGGTTATCAACGGAGGAAAGGGACACTTCGCTGTAACCGCGAATGGTGGAGAACAATGGGTTACAGGTGGTCCCATATCTCCAAGTGATATCAATTGTTTGAAAATGGTATCTTCATCAACTTACTTGACGGCATGTGATTATGACCATATTTACATAACAGAAGACAGCGGGATCAGCTGGGAAAAACAGCCGTCCGCCGGAGTGAGCAATTCATTTTTAGTCGGCATCGACGCACTCGACAGAGAAAGGGCCCTGATCGTTGGTCAATCGGCAGGCTATGAACAGTACGGAAAAATCTTAAAGACCACTAATGGAGGAAAAGACTGGAAAGTAGCACATACGACTGATATGAATCTTTACAAAGTATCGATTGCCAAAAAGTAATTACATCGAAATAGTTTGTCTTTAAAGAAAAATTAATGATTTTTTTAAAAGTGGAATGCTTTTAAATCTTTTTATAAAACCAATTGTGTTGAAAAAATATGATTTAATTGATGTATGAAAGATCTCAGGGGAGTGATGTTGTGAAAATTGAATATATTGAGGATACTGTGCCCGATATTGAGAGTCTGGAGAATCTTTATAACGATGCCGGGTTTTCTTTTTACACGAAGGATATGAAGAAATTGTACAACGCGATAAAGAAATCTCTTTTCGTGGTTTCCGCCTGGCACGATAATGTGCTCGTTGGTCTAGCGAGGGCGGTTGGAGATGGGGAAACTATCCTTTATATTCAGGATATTCTCGTTTTAAAATCGTATAAAAGAAAGAGAATAGGAACAGCTTCGACTGAAATAATCGTGAAAAAATACCCCCACGTCAGACAAAAAGTACTTCTCACTGATGATACGGCCGAAATGCGTTATTTTTATGAATCACTCGATTTCGTTCCCTGTGATAAAGGAAATCTCGTGGCGTTTGTAAAATTCGATTGATGAATCATGAAAGTTCATTTGATATAATCAGCGTATTTTTCCCTTGTTCGTGGTAAATCAAGTTTCGCGGTGTCCATTTTATTGAAAATACACTGTAATACTCGAAACAAAAAAAGCGTTTCTGTTTTTTCCCCTCAAAATGATATCCGCTGCAACACAATTCATCCGAATAAAATCAATTCGAAGTACACACCGATAAAATCACGCTCAGCAAAAAGCAATATGGGCAAAACATTTTCTGTAATAATTGAATATAATGACCTTGTTCAGGAATAAGTTGAACATAATAACCATGAATGGTGCTATGTAAATATTCGCACGTTTTACAAAGGGACATTGCTGTGCTATAAAAATTTTTTGAAAAATTATTTCGCTGGAGGAACAATATGAAAGATGGTATATATGAGCTTTTTCCGATTGGAAAGCTGATCAGGGACAAACAGATTACCGTAGTGCGCGTAATACCTGGCTACAGACCGGCATTGAAATATCTGGAGTTGTTCAGTCATGCTTCAATATTTTTGAAAAAAAGAAAGGAATGTACTCCCGTTGATCGTCCGGACGGATTAAAAAATATTGGAGGGGAAATCCACACAAAAGATTTTTTATCCGGGAAGGGAGAACTTTATTCGATCGTGGCAGAAATATTGAATGTGAATGAGAAAGAGGGAATAGTTGAACTCGATTATAATTTGAGACAGGATGAAGCTGCTGTATTTGATATAAAAGCGTATTTCCCGTGCGAAGACAGAGTGAAAATATCCAAAACACCCGATTTTATGAAAAACTGGAGTGAATGGTGGCCAGACGAAATAAAAAGTGCTGCCGTAAATGTTCAAACGAATTTTTTTATGGATTCTGAAATCGAAGAACGTTGTTCGATTGATCGACTGGGTTTTGTGAGAAAGAGGGATGGCAAATGTCTGATCGAATTGGAAGCTACGGATGAGAGTTTTTTCAACTACATGGAGGGATTTTCACACGTAAAAATTCTGTGGTGGTTTGACAGATTTGATAAGAGCAACTACAGAAAAATAACACAATGTAATCCTCCGTATGAAAAGGCCCCCAGAACGGGTGTCTTCGCTTCGAGATCACCTGTTCGCCCCAATCCGATCGCCATGTCGGTTTCAAAAATTCTTCACTTGGACATTCAAAACAGATTTATGGAGATTTCGGGTCTCGATGCGTTCGATAATACCTCTGTTATAGGTCTCGTTCCTTATATTCCTTTATTCGACAGAGTTAAGGAATACCGTGTACCGGAGTGGTTGGAACACTGGCCGGAATGGCTCGATGACAGAGGACCGGAAGTAAACATTGAGAGAATCGAAGTTGGGGAATCAGATATCAGCCGGATAAAAAAATATATGACAGAAGAAGAACGAGACACAAAAGCCTTAATTGGTTTCGTCGAGGAAGAGACTTCGAATGATGAATATCGTCCCAACGAAATAATCATAAAGGGGGCCAGGCAGAATAATCTGAAAAATATAAGTTTCACCATCCCGAAGAACAAAATGACGGTCATCACGGGAGTGAGTGGAAGCGGAAAATCCAGTCTGGCCTTCGATACGATATATGCGGAGAGCCAGAGACGTTTTATGAACAGCGTGGCTGCTTCAAACAGAGTTAATTTCGAACTGATGGAAAAACCTGATTTTGATCAGATCACCGGACTCCCTCCAGCGGTGGCAATGGAACAGAAAAACGCAGGAAGGAATCCGAGATCGACGGTAGGTACGATGACGGATATCTATGATTATTTGAAGCTTCTTTTTTCCAGGATAGGGGTGAGACACTGTCCGGAATGTGGAAGGGCAATTACACCTTTAAAAACAGATGAGATAGTGGACGTCCTTATGAAGCTCTCACACGGAACGGTACTCAATGTTCACCCGTTTAAAAGTGAGAGAGTTCTCGGAGAATTCGTGTCACCGGGTCGGGAATCAGAGGAAAAAGATTCGTATAGAAAGGAACTTAAAAAATGCATAGAAAAAGCTTTGATCGCCGGTAATGGGGCAATATTAGTCATTGTAAACCGAACCGATGAATTCATGTTTCAGACGAAGGAAATTTGCTATTATTGCGATCGCATATTTTTTGAACTGACGACTTCAACTTTCAGTTTTAATAATCCTGAAAGCATGTGTCCCGTCTGTAAGGGACTGGGTGTGAAACTAGAAGTTGATTCCGGCCTCATCGTATCAAATCCGGATTTGTCCGTTCTTGACGGTGCTTCAAAATGGTGGGGAGATTTGAGAAAATTCAGACAAAAACCGAATGCCAACTGGATGAAAGGGGAAGTACTCGCACTGGCAGAATCGTTGAAAGTCGATCTTGAAATGCCGTGGAAAGAATTGCCTGAAGATTTCAGACGACAGGCTATCTACGGTTCCGGCGACAGAAAAGTGAAATTCATATACAAGAATACCAACGGAAGGAAAGGGGAAATAGTGAGGCCGGTGGAAGGTGCGTTTAATACTATATCGCGTCTGTTCAGAGAAAACAATGGAAATACTGCGAGCAGAATATCCGACGAATTTATGACTGAGAAAATCTGCAGCGGGTGTAAAGGAGAACGCCTGACTCCCGAAGGACGGTTTGTCAGCATTGCAAAAACAAGATTTCCCGAAACCGTTGTGATGACGATTGAAGAACTGAAAAAATGGGTGAACGATTTGCCGCAAAGATTATCGGAGGAACTACTGAAAATATCCACGGCGATATTGAAGGAGTTGAATAACAGACTGAAGAATCTGATTGAGGTAGGTGTGCCTTACCTTACCCTTGACAGATCAATCCCATCACTTTCGGGTGGGGAACTGCAGAGATTACGGCTCGCGGCCCAACTGGGAAGCGGAATTACAAATATCTTGTATATACTCGACGAACCTTCCGCCGGATTACACCCCAGAGATCAAAACAAACTGATAAAAATTCTGAAAAACATAAGAGACAACGGAAACACCGTTCTTATCGTAGAGCATGACACGGATACCATGCTTGCTGCAGATAAGATCATAGATGTTGGACCCGGTGCGGGAATTCATGGAGGATATATAGATTCGGAAGGATCTCCGGAAGAAATTATGAAAAGCCATGATTCCGAGACCGGAAAATACCTTGCGGGCATAAAACATGTCACGATGGTCGGTAAAGGAGAGAGAAAAAAACCCTGTGGCTGGATAAAGATAAAGGAAATAAGCTGCAATAATTTGAAAAATATCGATGCGAAGTTTCCGCTTGGGGTATTCACATGTGTCACCGGGGTCAGCGGATCGGGAAAAAGCAGTTTGATTCTGGAAACCCTGTTTCCCGTGTTGTCCGGATTTCTGAATAATTCGGATGGTAATCATGTGGATTATGAAGGTGTGGAAGGGCTCGAAAATGCCGATAAAGTCATCGGTATCTCACAACGGCCGATCGGGCGTACCCCTCGCTCGAATCCCGCAACATACACCGGGGTATTCGATCATATAAGAAATCTTTTTGCCGCAACTGAAGAAGCAAAAAAGAGAGGTTACGGGAAAAACAGATTCAGTTTCAACAGCAAGGAAGGACAGTGCGAAGTGTGTGGAGGAGAGGGAAGAAGGCGCGTTGAGATGCATTTTATGCCCGACGTGTGGGTAAAATGTCCCATCTGTCATGGAAAACGGTTCAATGCCGATACGTTGGAAATAAAATACAACGATAAATGTATAGCGGATGTCCTGAATATGAATATCGAAGAGGCTTTGTATTTTTTCAGAGACGATAAAAAAATTTCCATCATATTACAAACGCTATATGATGTGGGTTTGGGATACGTTAAACTCGGTCAAAGCGCACTCACTTTATCGGGGGGCGAAGCGCAGAGAATAAAACTTGCAAAGGAGTTGAGTAAACCCGATACGGGAAGGACGATATATTTACTCGATGAGCCCACAACTGGTCTTCATTTCTCCGATGTTCAGAATTTGCTTAACATTCTGCATCAGATAAAGTTGGCAGGAAACACGGTAATCGTTATAGAA
>JASGMR010000048.1 GCA_030156385.1 Kosmotogales bacterium | reverse complement strand
AATCTGGAAGTGGCTGAAAAAGAAATCGTGTGTATTATCGGTCCGTCGGGATGTGGAAAGTCTACAATACTGAATATCATTTCAGGGCTTATCGATCCTTCGCGCGGCAAAATAATAAATAACAGCCGGAACACAAGCTATGTATTTCAGGAAGACAGACTTTTACCATGGAGAGATGTATATCAGAACATACGTGTGGTGAATAAAAGAAGTTCTCACGCGTACTGCATGGAATTGATTAAAAAAGTCGGATTGAAAGGATTTGAAAAATTTTACCCGAGTGAATTGAGCGGCGGAATGAGGCAGAGGTGCTCCATTGCGAGGGCCTTTAATTATGGAGCCGATCTGCTGTTGATGGATGAACCATTTAAATCTCTTGATTATAACTTGAGGATAAGTATGATACACTATCTGCTTACACTCTGGAACAGCACGAAAAAAACGATTATTTTTGTAACTCATGAAATCGATGAAGCACTTTTACTCGGTGATAGGGTTATACTACTGTCCGACAGACCGACAAAGGTGGACAGAGAAACCCATTTGAAAAAACCGAAGGATGAAAGAAGTCTCACAGATTGTGATCTGGTTGAAGAAAGAAACGCAATTATTCGGATTATGCAGGGTTACGGCGACTCTGGTTCGGAGTAAGAAAGTTCATGAATGGCCCGATTGTAAACTTTAAAATTATAATTTTTTATATTGAAATGCAGCGCTGATAGATTGATCTTTGTCTATTCAGGAACCTGCTATATAATTAAAGAGGAAATTCCGGAGTTTCGGAATTTTATCCATTTATCATACCCATAAAAGATGATAAGGAACGTCAAGTGTTTCTCGCTCCGATAATTTAATATTTAACAGGAAGCAAAAAGAGGAGGTCGTCTTGAGTTATTACATCAATCTTCAGAAGGCAATCGATTACATTGAAGACAATCTGGAAAAGGATATTGAGCTGGAACAAATTGCAAAAATAGCTGGTTATTCTATCCCTCATTTTTACAGGATATTCGGTCCCATCGTCGGTTGTTCTGTGAGGGAGTATATACGAAGGAGAAAATTGAGCAGAGCTATGTTTGATGTGATAACCACGGAGACAAGTATAACAGAAATAGCTTTTAAAAATGGTTTTGAATCACATGAGGTATTCACCAGAACTTTTAAGTCGGCATACGGCGCGCCGCCGAGTAGTTTTCGTAAAATTCATGTGGAACCACACCTGTTTGAAAAAATCAATTTGCTTTCAAAAAGTAAAGAAAATGGGGTGATAACATTGAAACCGGAAATTATTTGCAAAGATGAAAAACTGTTTTTAGGTATCGCTAGAGAGATCAACCAGAGTGAAAGTATAAAGTACGGACTTTTGAAGAAGGTGAGAAAAGAGTTCAAAGAAATGTCAAAATTCATTGAAAACAGGATAAATCCGGAGCTGTATTATGCAGCATACGATTATAATCCGGAAGATATCCGTAAAGAAGATGATGAGATCAATTACACTTATTATTGTTGTGCTGAAGTATCCGGATATGGAAAGATTCCGGAAGGTATGGTCAGGAAAGTTGTTCCCAAGGCGAAATATGCGGTTTTCAGTTACGATGGAAAAAGCGGGACATTGAACGGAGAAACATTAAATATGCAGGTGTATGATTATATTGACGGTATCTGGCTTCCGAACTCCGGATTTGAGCTCGCCGAAACATCAGACTATGAAGCGATAAATGAAAAAGAAAATCGCATCGATTACTACATTTCCATAAAATAAGTTATAATTGATGTACATAAACGTGAATTCGTAAGAATTTGCGTTTATTTTTGAAAACAGGAGATGATCTCATGAATTCCAAAGAAGTGAAAGAACGTTTGTTTAATCTGGGAACCGATTTGTGCGGAATTGCCCACGCCGATAGTTTAGATGATTCCCCGGAGGGATTTCGCCCGAAAGATGTGCTGCCGACATGTAAATCCGTTATTGTTTTCGCAAATAGATTTCTTGTGGGAACGCTCCTGTGCAATACGACAGTGCCGTACACTGTTGTAAGAAATATATTATCCGACAGAATGGACAAAATGGCCGTACAATTCTGTACCGATCTTGAAAGAAAAGGAATCATAGCGGTTCCCACAGGCACGATCGGTCCGACTGAATACGATGAAAATACCAACAGATACAGGAATATCGTATCTGCCAAGCATTGTGCACAGGCCGCAGGACTGGGAACCATAGGGAAGAACACCCTGCTGATAACTCCGGAATTCGGAAATATGGTCTGGTTGAGTGTTGTTTTAACAGAAATCGAACTGGAGGCCGACAAACCGATTCGGAATAATATCTGTGACGATTGCAATCTGTGTGTCGAAGCATGTCCCGTTGGAGCGGTTGGTGAACCGGAAATGAACCAGCTTGCCTGCTCGAAATACGCTTTTGGAAGCGAGGGAAAAGGAAACTGGAAAATCAAGTGTCATAAATGCAGAGATGCCTGCCCGTATTCTCTCGGTACTATGAATTCATTTTGAAGATGATGCTTTCGATAAATTTGTTAACCATTTTCGATTGATATCGGGATGGTTTTCTGCTTCAAAAATCCATGACCCGTGCATGTTTTAGAAACGGATGCGATCAAAAGATAAAACCTGAAAAGAGTTATTTTTCGTTATCCTGCGATACTCTGAACTTTCCGTACATCAAATGATCTTCAACTTTCACAACGTGCTGTGCAGGTTTATAAACGTCTTCTGCCGGGTACCCAATGGGCAGGAAACACGCTATTTCGTAATTCTGAGGTATCTGAAGGATCTTTTTCAGTTCTCCGGTATTACGTGGAACACAGGTAACGCCAAAAATCCCGAAACTTGCAGCGGCCAGCAGAAGATTTTCTATAGCCATCCAGATAGACACCGTATAATTCATCTCAAATTCATTTTTCATAGAACCGACTTTCTTTTTGCTGTAGTAAACGGGAATAAGAAGTACGGGGGCTTCCAGAAGCATCTTCATTTGCTTGGGGATAGCATCTCTGTACATTTCTGCCTGAAGCTTGTCGGTGAGTTCCATTCTTTTTATGATTCCATCTATTTTCTTCCTGGCCCCTGAATCGAATTCTCCTGATGCATCAACCAGAGTCTCCCTTTCCCGTGCATCGGAAACACTTATGAAATACCATTTTCTCATGTGATCGTTAGATGGCGCTTTCAAAGCGGCACAAATCAATTTTTCCAATGTTTCTCCATCCACAGGCTTTTCTGAAAAATCCCTTATACTCCTGCGTGTATTTATGGCATCGAAAATATCCATTTTTTCTCCCCCCTTAAACCATTATCGCAAAAAAATTATACAATGAATAGTTTGCAATAATAAGTGACCAGAAAAATCTGACTGAAATCATTATTTTACGATAAGTATGATCCATACAAGATGAATTGGAATAATAATTTGAGAAGACAGAGAGAAAAATTTTATTAGCTGCTTGAATGGACAACAGTTTTCCTCCTCTGTTGAATTTTCTGTATTTCCGTTCTCTGTTATCCTGTGAACTCCGTTTTCAATATCGCATATTCATAGGTATCTTTCCAGATTGGTTCGTTATTTTCATCAACAAAGAAGTAAACATTTTGCAGTAGTGTTCCCTCTCTGCGCATACCTACTCTCTCAAGCAAACGCCAGGATTTTGTATTCCTGGGATCACACATCGCCACAATTCGATGCGCAGACAGATTTTCAAAAGCGTATTTCATGATTGCCTTCAAACCTTCCGTTGCATAGCCCCTTCCCCAGTAATTTCTGTTGAATACATAACCTGCTTTCCACGTATCGAACGCACCTTTTGCAAAGTACAGGTTTCCTATCAATTTTCCTTTATGAAGGCAGACAGCGAGAAAAGTTTCATCCTCTGCCCGTCTCTTGGCTTCTCTGTGAACGTCTTCTCTAGAAAATGGCTTGTAGGGTTCGAATCTGACGACTTCTTCATCGGATAAATATTCATATAAATCCTGAGCATCGGTCTCTTTGAATTTTCTTATCACAAGACGTTCGGTTTTCAAATCGTTCAATATTTTCACTCCTTCAAAATTTCCACAACATGTGGAAAATTAAAATAATATAACAATTATTGACTCATGATAACTCCCTTGAATGTATGTTTTTAGAAAATTCTATGCACTCTCGATCAGTTATAAAATCGGATCACGTATTTTATCAGACGTCACCCAGAAAATTCTTTACAACCGTTTTGTATATTTCCGGCTGTTCTATCTGATGCATGTGAGCAGAATTCGGGATGACTGCAAGAAAAGCCTCCGGAAAAGCCGTCTGATAATCTTTGACCGTTTTCACACCAGCTTCATCCATGTCACCACAGGTCAGCAAAACAGGTACATTTATTTGTTCCAACCGATTATAGATGTCGTAATTTTTAAGTTTTCCCGTTATTGTGAATTCACTAGGTCCCCACATAGTGTGATAAACATCTTCGTTCATTTTTGAGAGGGCCACGTTCAGAGAATCGGGCCATGGGTCCATTCTGCAGACATGTTTTCTGTAATACTCCATCATCGCCTCCTGGTATTTCTCACCATATGTTGAGTTCCTTTCGCCCTCATAAATGGCTTCTCTTATATTTTGAGGCATTTTTTTGATATTCTCTCTCTGATCCCTTTTCCACATTGAAGAACTTAACATAGGACCGGAGAGTATCAGTTTTTTCATCCCCGTGGGCTTTTTTTGCAAAAAGTATGAGCAGATAAGAGCTGTCCCCCATGAAAAACCCATCGTAATGACTTCGTTGAGCCCCAGCCTTTCCCGAACAACATCCAATTCATCGATGAAATTTTCAAGAGAATAATAATTATTATCTTTTGCCCTGTCGGATTTTCCGCTTCCCAGTTGGTCGTAGAAATAAACGGGTCTTTCACTCGAAAAATCTTTGATGGTATCCGTCATTGTTAAAAATCCCGGCCCACCGTGAACGACCAGAAGAGGCGTTTTTTCTTTCTTTTTTCCATAAACGCAGCTCCATATTCTCCCACCGGGTGTCTGTATATAGCACTCTTCCACAAAAATCACCACCTTATGTTCTTAATTATATTTAAATTATATAGCATTAATACCCTGAAAAGTAATTAGCAATAAGCTAACAATAACGGCAACTGAAGATTAAAGGAAAAGGATTAACAACCTGAAACGGATAATAAAAGGAAAAAAATATTTATTTCCGGTTTTTGTTTTCGCTATTTTTTCTTATTTGTTCTTAATTTTATATTTTCCAATTCTCCACTCACAGCACAACTTTTCTGTTATCTTGTCCAAATCACATCAATGAATCGGATTTTCATTAAAGTTATTGTTTCAATTCGATTTTTCTGATAAAGACCAGTGAAATCAGCAATCCGGCAACACTCAAAACGGACAGCAAAATATGTGGTTGAACTTTATCCAGTAAAAACCCGAACAATGCCATCCCAACGGGAACCGTGATGTTCTTGAACAATGCCAGAAGTGCAAAGAATCTTGACAGCATGGATGCCTTCACGTTGGTCTGAAGGTGGCTCATCAGAGGAATGGATACGATGCTGTTGAAGAATCTGTACAGGAAAATACAGGCGGAGATGAGTATGAATATCACCAGTGGCGATAAGAGGGATGAATTTCTGATTGTGGGGAAAACGACAATTGAATAGGCTATGAGTGCAATACTCTGGGCAATCAATCCAACTGAAAACAGTGTTTTGTTCTTTATGTTTTTTGAAAGGAATGCGATCAGAACGGACGAAGAAAGAACTCCGATACTCGCGATCGATTCGAGCAACCCGAACTGAGTGGATGAGAAATTCAGAACCTGACGCGATACGTATGGAACTATAACACCTATAAACGGCGCAATGAGAAAATTCAGGATAACTCCGCCGAAGAGAAGCAGCAGAACCAGTTGTCTGTCATTTTTTATGTATGTAAGACCCTCTCCGGTCTGCGTGAGAAACATTTTTATGACATTGCCTTTGAACGGTTTCGGTTTCGTATGTTTGTAAGAAATGAAAATTTCACTTATTGCGGAAATGATGTATGAAAAGGCATTCAGTATGAAGACGATTTCGATGCCAGCAAAACCGAAGAGTAATCCTGCGATGGAAGGACCAGCAATCGAGGCTACGTTATCCAGGGCACTTTTGATGGAATTCGCTCTCAGGATGTTCTTTCGTTCGATTATCTGCGGCAGAAACGAAGAAGTAGCTACCCCAAAGAATGAGGAAATGATGGCCATCGGAATTTGCAGAATCAATAATATTTCGAAAGTGATCACCTGTATATGTGTGAGGTAAGCCATAATAAGAATGATACTTCCACTGAAAAAATCGCAAACGATCATCGCGTGCTTCTTGTTCACCCTGTCACCAATCACTCCGGCAAAGGGAAGAAAAACGAGTGACGGAATAGTTGAAAACATCAGAAACAAACCCATCATTGTCCCCGATCCGGTGAGCTGAAGGATGAAAAGTGGGATGGCTATTCTCTGGATTTCTGAACCCATCAATGAGACAAATCTCCCCGATAGGAAGAGTGCAAAGTTTCTTTTCATAGTTCCGTTATACAATTCATTTCCTCACTTTTCAAATTCTGTTTCGTTTCGATTCACACTTTAAATTAATATCCCGCAAATTTATTTTTTCCCGGTTTATACCCGGCGAAATGATATAACGAAATGAAAAATCACACTGTTTCAAATCTCTTTCTAAGCCTTTTATTCTCACTCGTTACCACTCCATTGCAGTTACTCTGCGGAAGAAAACAGTTGTTTAAAGGTTTCCAAATTCTGCACACTTTCAAAAGAATAACCCTTCGAAAATTTTTCATCCTGAAGAACAAAAATCTGGTCCATATATTTAAAAATGGAATCCCTGTGTGAAATAATGACAAAGGTGGAATCGGGGAAATGATTTCTGAGATTCTTAATGATTCTGGCTTCTGTCGAAGGATCCAGTGTACTCAAAGCTTCATCGATCAAAAAGATTGAAGGATTCTTGACCACCGCCCTGGCGATCGCCAGTCTGACCCTCTGGCCGTCGGATATTGCCTTTCCTTCACTACCCACAAGTGATTCCGGTTTGAAGGTGTCGTCCAGACAGGATATTCTGAGTGCCTCCGTTATCTCCGGTTCGGAAATCTCTTTTCCGAGTGTGATATTCTCCCGAACACTGTCGTTGAAGATATACGTATTTCTGTTGACATATGCGATCTTTTTTCTCAATTCTTTCGTTGAAACGGATTTTGAATCTTTTCCATCTATATAAAAATTCCCGCTGTCTATATCGTAAAATTTCGAAATCAGCTTGTATAAGGTGCTTTTTCCGCTTCCCGTTTTACCCGCTATTCCGATCATTTTTCCCGAATCTACAGTCAGGTTCATATTTTTGAAGATGTTATTTTTACCATCATATGCAAAACTGACGTCTACCAGTTTCAAATCATAACCATTCATGTCCGTTCCCGATAGGTCCTCTTCCCTTTCATCGAGCAGAGAATTTATCTTTTTCCACATGGCCTTTGGTTTCTGCATCTTTATCTTCGCCATGGCGATTTCCTGAAGCGGATTGAACAGATAAATGATCAGGGAACTTATCGCGACCAGATTTCCTATGCTCGTCTGATTGTTTATTACCCTGAAGGTTCCGATAAGGAAGACGATTACCGGTGCGAAGGAAACGATTCCTGTCATGAAGCCCCCTGCAAACGCACCGTATTTGTTTATATTGACGTTTATTTTCAGATAATTGTCAACCGCTCTCTTGAAATTTTTCCCCACTCTATTATAAAGATTGTCCACTTTAACCGTCTCAACTGCGTCCAGACTCTCTTTAAGTTCTTTAGAACATTCTGCAAAAGCGGAAGACATCTTCTGACTTTCTTTCGCCATCCTTGAATTCATAGTTCTGGATACGAAGAATAAAACCGGTAGAAGCACCAGAGACATCAAGGTCAACACCCAATCTATACAAATCATCGAAATGATAGCGGCGGATATACTCAGGACAGAGCTGTACATGACGAGATAATAATCCCTGAAAAGCCCCGAACTGTTGGCAGAATCGTTCAGCACCCTCGACATCAGTGAACCGGTATCATTGTTCACGAAAAAAGACATCGGCAACTTCATGATTTTTTTGAAGATAGTCAGTCTCAAATCTCTTTCAAAATTCCCTTCAACTTTCGCCAGCGTGTAATTCTGAAAGAAATTGGCGATGATTCTGATGATAATGATCACCAGCAGTACGCCGGACCACATCAGGATTTCATTTATATCTTTATTCGGAATGACGGTATCTATAAATGTTTTCATGACGAAGGGATAGGGTATGATAGACAGAGATACCAGTGTTGCCATGACGAATGAAAAGACAATCTTTTTTTTATAATTCCTGTAGATATTTTTTATCATTTTCCACCTCTTCAGTAAACATCACAATCGGGAGCATCATTTAATCTCATAATCCTCCTCAGTAAACAGCTATTCAATTTTTTGTCGAATTAAGATAATAAAGAGATAGAATATGAGCAATTCGCAAAAACTCTATACATAAAATATAGCACATTTTTGAGTGAGTGATTAGATGGAAATATTGAATCACTATAAAATGACAATAAAAAGCGGTTTATATAATGCGTTATATAAATCGATGTATGATTTTCTATTTTTTTCTTGATACTGCATAACAATTTTTTTGAAACACTTGACTTTTATATACATATTATGATATACATATACATATATAAATATACAGCGAGGTGTATACAGTGATAATTAACAATGATTTTGATAGTTTCAAAGATGAACTACTGAAAATATCCGAAAACGGAACTCTGGTTATAGGGGACCTCGATATAGATTTTTTCAAAAATTTAAACGATCAGTACGGAAGGGACTGTGGAGACAGAATTCTCGAATTCGTCGAAGATGTATTGAAAAAAAATCTCCCCGAAAATGTTAAGTTCAAAAGATTCAGCGATGAGTATTTTGTTTATACCACAGATTGTTCTTTAGAGAGTTTATTCATGGAACTTCAGGAAATAAAGAAAACCATAGCCTCCAGTCATATAACCTACTCCGACAAATGGGTGACCTTTACCATAAGCGGTACTGTCGGGGAATTGAACAGGAACGCCGCCAGTATCGAGAAAATGATGAACATTTTATCGGAAGGATTGAGGAACAGCAAACAGGCAGGAAGGAACACCATAACCTTTGCCCCCATGGAAAGAGAACAGAAAATGATTTTGAAATCGAGTTACTATCTGAAATCCGAATTGGAAGGTCTTACAAAATTATCAAAAATACTTGAAAGAACTGAGTCATCTTTACTCAGAGAGGCTTTGGATGATTTGCTACGGAAATATGAGTTGTAGATATTTTTCCCAGAGTGTACAGGATGGCTTCGGCCATCCTTTTTTTTGGAGGTAAAAAGAATGAGTTCGCTGGAAAGAAATCTGAAAATATACGGATATTTTAAATTCTGTCAGAACATGTTGATCATCGGGCCAATACTGGTACCGTTCATGCTTTATAAGGGGTTGAATTATTCCGAAATTTTACTCCTTCAATCCATATCTGCACTTTCTGTTTTTATTTTTGAAGTACCGACGGGAGTAATTGCGGATAAAGTATCGAGAAAATTCTCTCTCGTCTTGAGCAGCATTTTTATGGTTGTTGGATTGCTTTTTTATATAACTCAATGGGATTTTATATATTTTGCTCTTGCAGAGACACTTTTTGGAATCGGGCTCACATTCAGCTCCGGATCGGATTCGGCAATTCTGTACGAATCTCTGGTGTCTATAAGCAGAAAAGATGAATATCAGAGGATAGAAACGAAGGTGTTTTTTAATATCTACATTGGGCAGGCTATCGGTTCGATAAGCAGCAGTTTGCTTTACACCGTTTCTCCGAATCTCCCATTCTATGTTTCATTTTTGTTTATGCTCACGGCGGGGGTTATTTCAATCGCCTTTATAGAACCTGTAAAGATGGAAAAAAATGACAATTCCTATTTCAGGCATATGATCGAAGGATTTAAAATATCTCTGAAAAATCCAAGAATCAGGTGGGCACTGTATGCAGCGGCGATAGTGGGATTTTCCATCAGGATAAGTTATTGGCTTTATGAGCCCTATTTCAAGGGGGTTGGAATAGATATCGCCTGGTATGGAACTATCTTTTTCGCTTACAATGTCGTCTGTGCGGTCTCATCCAGAATGCTGATAAAGAAGTTTGAAAATAAAAGACAGAGAAAGATAATAGTGTTCCTGGGAATGATTTTGGGATTTTCATTTTTGTTGCCATTGCTCTTCTTCGGGTTCTTTGGAATAGGGTTAATTGCTCTTGGACAGATTTCAAGAGGCTTATACAGGCCGGTTATGAATTTTTATATAAACAATCAGGTTTCGGACAGGTACCGCGCAACGATTATTTCGATCGTCAGTCTCAGCGGAAATCTCTTCTTTGCAATTTTTTCGCCGTTCATTGGAGTGGGTCTGGATGAATTGGGAGCGAAAGCCATGTATCTTATCGTTGGAATAGGAGCATTATCTGGAACAGCGATTTTATGGAAAGTGAGAAATCTTCAAAAGCTCCGTGCCAAGAAGATGAAAGCGGATTAAAGATGTGCAAAGTTTATTAAAAAAAGAGGGTTCGATAATTTTAAATTTCGAACCCTTTTTATTCAGTATTCAATTTTCTGTTTTTCAATTTAGCACATCCAATCTTCGTTATATTTTAGACCCCTTCTGAATCCCGGTTTTCTGTTAATTAAATGTATCTTCACATCTTTTTTCACCACGATCATACCATATTCACATATTGATTATTTCGGGATTTTTCATTACAACTTTCCTTTTTATGTCACTTATCTTTTTTTCTATGGACGAAGGATCACTTTTCCTTCTTTTATACATAATACTCTCCCCTCCTCTTGATGCTGAAACCCCTGTAATCATTATTTTCCTTCTGTTTAATCAACAAATCCATCAATTCTCTTTTGTTCTTGAAATTCATCTTAAGCTGCCCTCCAGCATTATTTTCCGTTGTTAATAAGCTAGTTATATAAATTCTTACGATTTGCCGGTCCTTTTTCTTTCTTATAATTCATCAAATGAAGTTCGAATTCAATCTCGTTCTTTTCAATAAAACTTTCCTTTTTATCTCTTTGATACTTTTCTCTATTTCTGAAGCGCTCTTATAATACTTCTTACTCATAGAGATTTTTCCCCCTTAAATTAAACTAACCTGAAATAATTCTTCATGATTTGAATACTCTTAACATTTTCGATATTTCTTTGAATTTCTGCTGCAGATCTCTCTTTGTTTTTCATAAATACTCACCTCCTTGTTTAAATTTTCCTTACTTAGTAATAATATATCACATTTCTTTTATATTTGTCAAGTATAAAATAAAGATTTTTTAGTTATTATAAAAAAATTTTTTAAATTCAAAAAAATTATCGTGCTAGTATACAAAAATATCGCCGTTTATGGGAAATAAAATGAAAAATATTTTATATTATGAAAAAAAATAAAGATATTTATAAATATAGGATAGCTGAAACTAGCTTAAATACTAAAAAAATATTCTTTTAAGTCAATTCGTATGATTTTTTAATAGTTGTATCCTTTTATTGATGGGCAGGATAAATATATATTTGATGATGAAAAATTGGAATTTCTCTGGGAATTTTTGAAGTCTGGTTGTTTTTATTTTGGCAAAAAATTGAATACGCATTGAAAAAGTTTTAATTAAACTGATTAATTTTTTCTAATTATATGCACTTTATCATGAAAAGGCCATAAATTGTTTTTGGTTTTAGGGAAATATTATCGTATAAGGGAAAATAAAATTATCCATAATCTTTATAAAAAGTTTTATATGGGAAAAAATGAATTTTCATTTTGATTTGTGAAGTTTGAAAAATTTGAGAAAATTCAAGATACAGAATTCTCATCCGAATAAAGTGCTATTCGAAATTTGAAAACGACTTGACGTGTATATTCTTAAGCAAAGTTCTATTTATTTTTGTCATAGATGGATTGATCAATTATTATAACCAGTGCTATTATAAAATCCTGATTGTCATCATAGAAAATGTCTATTCCGTAGGTATCTGTCCAGGTGAACCACTCTTTTGAGACAGTGGCAACGGGCATATCGTCTTTTTCTATAGAAAATTCATGGGCCCATATATTTCCTTTTAATTCGTATTCGCCGAACTTACCCCAGATATCGAATTTCGGTTTGAATGAAAATTTTCTTTTTATTTTCGCGATCAATTCACCGTTTTGATATACATCGTATTCCGATAATAATGTGAACAATTTTTGCTCTATGTAAAATATTTCTTTTCCATTTTTGTCTTCAAAATGTAATTTATTCCCTATGCACAGAATTTCTCCCCAAACGAAGTAACAATCTTCCCCCGTTTCGTTTTTTATTGTGAACTTGTCCGAAAACGTAAACATCTTTTCTCTTATTATGAATTTAATGTCGGTTACCTCCCTGAAAATTTTAATTTCCATCAACTCATTCCATACACCATTTTATAAAGCTGTTCCGGAATGGCGGAGGGAAAAAATATTGTTTTACACTGCGGGTTTAGAGTTCGGAATATAAAATGTATAATAATAATCTTCTTCCCGCATTTTTGATGTCCATGAATATCCGTTTTTACAGATAAATTCTACAATATCGTTCCCAACGACCATGATATTGCTGATCTCTCTGTTATTCTGCCACATACCTGAAATAAGAGAAAATTCTCCGAAGTTTTCTTCGAAATCTATACTTTCGATTCCATCCAGATATAATTTCAATATTTCTCCATCTTTAAAGTCTATTACCAGGAACCTTCCAAGAGTTATTGCAGAAACAAATAAAAAAAATAACGCAAAAAAATTCTTCATAATAATCCTCCAGAGATATTTTTAAAAAATAGCTTTGAAAAGATTTATATTTCAATTATATTATAAATACAACTTAATAAAAAACTAATAAATTTTCTTTTTAGCTCTGTAAATAATTTTCAGATAATACCAGTTTTGAAGCGAATTCATGAGGTTTTTTACAGCAAAGAGCTTTTTTGTATTAGTGTTCAAATCCTCTTCAGTTTGTGGCTCCAGTTGAACACTTTTTATCAAACCAAACATGTAGTATAAATTTTCATTTATAATAAATTTTTCTTTTGGAGATTCACCGGATATAATCTTCTCCACTTGTTTTTTGAGTGCGGCAAAATCCGAATTAATTGTCTCAATGAAATTCTTCATTTTTTCCGATTATTATTCAGTCCTTTTTCAGATAAGAATCTATCATCATGCATTCGGAATCGCCCATTCTCATGCTTATAGCTGTAAAGCATTCCCTGGCCTTTTCAAGAGTCGGAAAAACGATCTTTGGATTGGCCTTACCCGAAGATGCATTTATGAATTCTAAGGTATTTTTTTCATCATTCAGTTTTATTTCTTCGAATCTTTCAAGGTTTAACATTATGCCTTTGTTCTTTGATGCTATGAACACCTGAAATTCCTCCCGATATGTGACACTAAATAAAAAACTTTTCGTCTCCACTATTATACTATATTCCAGTGGGAAGCCGAATTAAAATCGATGTATAACTATTCTGTTTGAAATTAAGAATTGTTCAGAATTCTCTTTGAGAGAATAATGTACCAATTTTCGAGAGCATTTGTCATATTTTGAATCACGTAATATTTTCCAAAATTACAAAATCCTCCGTCAGAATCCGTTGAATTGTCAAGAAACGATCTTATTTCACCTTTTAAGTAATTTAAGTTATCAAATATTACTTTATATTTTGTGTCGAACCTGTCTAAATAAAGATCGTTGAAATTTCTTTCGAGTATTTCAAATTTGCTTTTTATTCCCGGAATGGCTTTGTTCACAATCATAAAATATTTCCGTCCCTGCTTTTTTTTTCTGCAACTTTTCTATAAGGGTTTCAAGGTAAATCCTCTCGGCCTTTTCCTGCCTTATTAAATATAAAAGTTTCTCTTTTTGTTCCTTCAACATTTTGTTTTCATGTTTCAGCTCTTCTAGAAATTTATCTTCCTTTGAATTGTTCATCTGCCTTCTTGTCCATACAAAATATACTCAAATTATAATATAAATATACAAAATATAGTACTTTTTTATACACACTGACCTTTAAGTATCGGAAAGCTTTTTCATGTTTTTTTTATTTTGTTGCTTTTTTCTTTGCATATTTCGCTTGCCATATAATTTTTCCAGTTCTCCAGGGTATTTATCAGATTTTTACATATGAAAATAATCTCGTTATTTTTTCGCCTTTCTTCATCTGAACCGGGAAATTCATTCAACGATTTAAGGTTGTCCTTGATATAGTTCAGATTTTCAATAAAAAGCATCACGTCTCTTCTTTCAATACTTAGATTAAGAGATAAAAAGGCATTTTCCAGGTCTTCATACTCATTTTTTAATAAAGCTACAATAGGGTCTCTGCTCATAAAATCTTTCCTGATTAACAAAAATAATCACTAACGACTAACATTATTCAAAATATTTTAACACGTGGGATATAATAGTATGTTAACGAGTGGGAGTCTTTCGACAAATTTATCTCAGGATGCAATATATTTCAGAAGTCCTATCAATTCTCAAACTAACTATATAAAAAGAATTTTCTTTAAACCAATCCGACCTTTTTTTCAATTCTTCCTTTATATTTTCCGCCGCTTCCAGATCTGAAATAATTTCAAGAAATTTTCTTTTAAACTCATTGTCAAGTTCATCTTCCATAACTTTTTTTGCGGCGGTTGCAAACTCGATTATCACATTTTTTACGTAATCTTTTTTTTCCATATTCTTTCTTTCATTTTCCCCCGGAATGCTGTTCATCAGGAATCCTCCAGGAATATTTCTATCTTCAAATTTTTCGTGCTCAGATAATTCTACTTTTATTAGATTATATAATATAAGTATTTATTTATCATAATCTGTTTTTAAAAATTTTTAAATATAATGGATTTGATATGAAAAAGAAATCAGATAATATGGGGAGGGACTATGAATTTAAAAGAATATCAACAGAAGGCTTCAAAAACAATAAATCCGGATCTTGACAAGAGATCGATGAAGGTTAACATGTCGATGGGAATTTCGGGAGAATCCGGGGAAACCATAGATATGATAAAAAAAGAAATATTTCATGGACACGATATAGATCTGGAGGAACTTAAAAAAGAAATCGGAGATATTCTGTGGTATGTTGCCGGCCTTGCAACGGCATATGATCTGGACCTTGATGAAATAGCCATTTTAAATATAGAAAAACTTAAAAGAAGGTACCCTGGAGGATTTTCACA
>JASGMR010000047.1 GCA_030156385.1 Kosmotogales bacterium | reverse complement strand
GTTAATTTCAGCATTCCTTACATGACCGGTGGTCAGGTGATAATCTATAACAATACCAAGTATTCATCTCCACCAACTTTAAAAGAACTGAAGGAGGATAAAAATTTAAAGATTTCAGTACAGTTGGGATCAACCGGGAATGAGGCAGCGAGAAGAACCTTTCCGGGAAAAGAATTACTCAATTTCGACACTATAGACGAAGCTGCTCTTCAGGTTGCCACAGGAAAAGCCGATATCATGATATTTGATTCATTATATGCAAATTATATTGCGAACAAATACGAGCAGATATCCGCATCGGAAGAATTTATAACAGAGGAGAACTTCGGCGTTGCCATAAAAAAAGGAGATTTTGATACGGTCAGGTGGATCGATACTTTCATCACTTCTCTTAAAACCAGTGGAGATTTTGATAAATTAAAACAAAAATGGCTGGTAGATTACGAAGGAAATAATTAATCAGTAAATTTAAAATATTTGAGGAGGCAAATTATGAAAAAGGGATTTTTGGTAGGTTTGATACTTTTAGGTATTGTTTTGGGATTTTCTTCATTAATTGAAGATATTCAGGAAAGAGGTGTGTTAAGAGTCGGACAGGACTCGGCCTATATGCCGCTTTATGGAACAGATTACAATGGAGACAGAATAGGACTGGAAGCTGAAATACTGCAAAAAATGGCGGATATTTTGGGTGTAAAACTTGAATTTGTGGTTGTGAACTGGGACGGAATCATACCCGCATTGTTAACAAATAAATTCGATATAATATGGTCCGCCATGACAATAACTCCCGAAAGAGCTATAAAAGTCAACTTCAGCATTCCATATCTCACTGTCGGTCAGGTAATAATTTATAATAATAACAAATTTGAAACCCTTCCATCTTTGGAGCAATTGAAAAAACTCGATAATTTAAAGATAGCCGTTCAGTTGGGTTCGACGGGAAACGAAGCGGCGAGAACCATCTTCCCCGATAAAGAGCTGCTGAATTTTGACACAATTGATGAAGCGGCCTTTCAGGTTGCAACCGGCAAAGCGGATATAATGGTCTTTGATTCAATTTACGCTTACAATCTTGAAAAAAAATATGATCAGATTTCTGTTTCTGATGAACTCATCTCAAAAGAAGATTTTGGAGTTGCAATAAAAAAAGGAGATTTCGATACTATGAGATGGATAGATACATTTATCAGATCAATAAAAACCAGTGGCGAATTAGACGAATTAATTCAAAAATGGATAGTGGATTATCAACCTGAACTGTAAAGGAGCATAAAAATGAAAAGGGCCGTTTCTCTTATTGTCGTTATCTTAATCCTTGGTTTTTTATTAATAATTTTATATAACTCAGTTTCAAAAGTTTATCCTTTCAACTGGAAGGTAATACAAAAATACTGGAAGCTTTTTCTGGATGGGTTATTTACGACTTTGACAATAAGCGGAATAGCTCTTTGTTTTTCTGTAATTATCGGATTTTTCATAGCCTTGGCAAGAAAATCCAAAAGCTATATTTTTCAGGATTTTGGGATGATTTATGTCTGGTTCTTCAGAAATTTACCGTTATTAGTCATCATTCTTCTAATCTATTACGGATTCGGTTCAATAGTCAATATAGAGAGATTTTGGGCCGGTGTCATTTCTCTCTCACTCTTCGAAGGGGCATACGTTGGCGAAATCATAAGGGCAGGAATAGAAGCTGTGCCGCCAGGGGAAGTCGAGGCAGGGTATTCACTGGGATTGAAAAAGGGTCAGATTTACTACAATATAATTCTTCCACAGGCATTCAAAATATCTATCCCGCCACTCATAGGCCAACTCGTAAGCCTTGTAAAAGACAGCTCTTTGGTTTCGGTCATTGCTCTGGGTGATCTGACCATGAGAGCAAGACAGATAGGAAATCAAACACTGGCTAGTATGGAATCATATCTGGTCCTGGCAGCATTTTACCTGACAATAACTTCATTACTCTCATTTGCAGGAAGAATAATAGAAAGGAGATTCAAAGTATCATGAAAGAAACCATTTTGGAATTGGAAAAAATCAGTAAAAATTTCAATGATTTAGAGGTTTTAAAGGATATAAATTTCAAGGTTTTCAAAGGGGATATAATTGCAATACTCGGTAAATCCGGAGAAGGCAAAACTACCTTGCTCAGGACGATAAATAATCTCATTGAACCCAACGATGGAAATATTTATTTTAAAAAAGAATTGATAGAAAGAAGTAATAAAGAAATCAGAAAATTCAGAACAAAAATAGGGTTCGTTTTTCAGCATTTCAACTTGATAAGCAACCTGACCGTTCTTCAAAATGTAATGCTGGGTCCGCTAAAGGCAAAAAAGCTCCCAAAAAAGGAAGTTAAAGAACTGGCCCTGAATAAAATAAAACTGGTTGAAATGCTTGATAAAATCGACAGTTATCCGGACAATTTATCCGGAGGACAAAAGCAAAGAGTGGGCATAGCCAGGGCTCTGGCCATGGAACCGGAAATTATTTTATTCGATGAACCAACATCGGCTCTCGATCCTTCTTTAGTTGGTGAGGTTATGAAAATAATAAAAAAACTCTCATTTGAGGGGATAACAATGATAATAGTTACCCATGAAATTGCTTTTATAAGATCTATTGCAAACCGAATTTTGTTTTTATCGGAGGGAAAGGTCAAATACGATTTGAAAACCGATGAATTTTTCAATTCAAAGGAATCAACTATAAATGATTATCTGAATATATTCGTTTATGATAACTGATCGTTATTTTTCAACAAATCGTCGTATTTTTTATCAATTTCTTTCTTTTTCGACTTAACTACATCGAGTTTTTCTCTACAATGAGAAATCAGTCTTATAGTTTTTTCATAAACTTCCAATCCAAGTTCCAGGTCAATATCTTCCTTTCTGTCTTCAAAATATTCCGTCAATATTTTAATCTTTTCCAGCGATTCATTGAAAGATAAATTAGTTATTTTTTCCTCATCAATAGCCTTTAAAAATTTTTTTATTTCTATATTTTTATCATTCATAATCAATTTCCCCCTTGAATTTTTTGCTTTCCTTCGTCAGTATTTTTGCATCGAAACTGTGAGCCTTCGTTCTGAATTTAATTTTATCATTAATTTCAATTTTGTCAGGATCATTAATGGGCAAATCATTTGAATCATATATGTAAGCGAGATTCTTTTTAGGAAAGAGATTATTCAAAAGATATTTCGAGATTTGATCTTTTTGATCGATTCTTTCTTTCCTATCACTTATAACTTCTTCGATCAACCTCTTCGCCGACTTTAAAAATTCTCCCGTTTTTCCCTCATACATTCTTAAGGATGAATCAAATTTTTCCGAATGATTTTCGACTGAATCGAGTTTGTAAAAATTTTCATAATATTTCCTGTTAAAAAAACTATTGATTTTTTCAAAACTCAGATCCAGAAATGGAATATTTATTTTTGTCATAATCGAATTATCAATATAGTTTTTATAATTCCATAAATTTTTATAGTAAACATCCAGCAAAAAATCTATATCATTCGTTTTTTGTAGTTTCGATAAATCGTTAACGGCTTTTTCTTTATCATTCATAAAAACGATAGAATTTTTTAAAAATGTCGTTCTTAAAAAATTGAAATTTTCAACATATTTATTATTTGTAACTGATATTTCATAACCTAAAACGGACGGCGTGTTGAATTCTTTTTTCGATACAATGTCCAGTAAACAGGTATCCTCCGAATGTCCTATTCCCGTTAAAACAGGTATTTTTGAATTCAAAATATTCAAAGCACATTCTTCATCTTCAAGATACAAAAAAGCGCTCTGAGCTCCTCCGCCCCTGACAATACATATCACCTGAGCCTTCCCCTCATCGTTAATATCCTTTATAGCTCGTATAATACTTCCGGCCGCTTCAGAACCTTCAACGGACACAGGATAAAAATATATATCTGGGAGTATTGAACTTCTTTTCAGATTATTTACAAAATCATATAAACCTCTCGTGTTAGGAGAACCACACACAGCAATATTCAAAATAGGCTCATTAAAATCATATAAATTTACAATTTTTTCGACGGGATACAGTTCCATTCTTTTGAATTTTTCAAGAATTTTTTCTCTTTTTAATTCTATGGAGCCTTTTCCGGATAATTCTATATTATAGGCGTCTATCACGTACTTATTCTGAGTAACTCTGAATTTCAGGATTCCTTCTATATAATATTTCTTTCCTACCATTTCTTCCGGATAGTCCACATACAGTTTTTTCAGAAACAGATTGGGCCTGTCAAGCTGTACAGAAATATGGTAGGAATAACTGTTCTGTCTGTATGTTTTAATCTTCTCCGAGATTTCGATATCCAGAACATTCCTTTTGTTGATCCCGGCCCTTCTAACCTCACCATGAATTCCCACCGGGTCCCCCAAATAAAATTCGGAAAAATCTCTAATCCATCTCATTAAGTCGGCTATTGATTCAAAGGTTTTTATCTGCATATTATTTCCTCCTAACAAATGTTATCATAATTAAGAGGTGAAAAATGAGAACATTGGGCTTAATTGTTGAATATAATCCCTTTCACAATGGTCATTTATATCACATAAAAAAGGCCGTAGAAATGACCAAACCTGAAATAATTATAGGGGTCATGAGTGGTAATTTTGTCCAAAGGGGTGAACCTTCAATATGCAGAAAGCAAACTAAAGTCAGATCATCACTCGATTCCGGATTAGATCTAATAATTGAACTTCCGTTCGTTTTCGCAATTCAGGATGCGGGTGGATTCGCATCGGGTAGTATAACGATTTTGGAAAAATTGAAAACAATGTTTTTGGTTTTCGGAAGCGAATCAAATGATATTGAATCTCTGGAAAGTATATCGGCCGTCCTGAACGAATCTTCAGACGAATACAATTCTCTTCTGAAAAAATACCTTAAAGAGGGGCTTTCGTTTCCAAATGCGCGAAAAGAGGCACTGAAAGAATATTTAAAAAGGAAAAATAAAAATCCGGATATTGTCGACAAAATAGCTCTCTCCAATGATATTTTAGGATTGGAATATTTAAAAAGTATAAAAAAAATACATTCTTCAATCCGGGCCTTTTCCATAAAAAGAATAGGAAAAGGTTACCATGATTTAGATGACGATTCCACTTATTCGAGCGCCACCGCAATAAGGGAAATAATAAAAAAAAGAGAGTTCGAGAAACTGAAAAAACTCATTCCATTGTTCTCTTATAAAAATTTAATTGAGGATATCAAAAAAAATGAGGGGCCAATTTTCCTTGAAAATCTGGAAAAAACTATAATTTCAATTCTCAGGATGAATAATCTGAAAGATTTTGAAGAAATTTATGGAATAAATGAAGGACTCCATGTTCGTATGAAAAGAGCCGCTAAGACAAGTTCCGATCTGGAAAATTTTCTACAGACTGTTAAAACGAGAAGATTCACACTCACGAGAATAAAAAGGACTTTAATTTCTTCAATACTGAAACTGGATAAAAATACAATTGATGAATCTAATCTTTATGGTCCCCAATATATAAGGATATTGGGTTTCAATGAAAAAGGAAGAAACTATCTTGCCACTATAAAGAAAAAAATTGATATTCCAATGATAACCAATATTTCAGACTGGCCCGGAATTTATAGAAAAATTTTGAATAACAAATACAACGCGAGACCCGAACTCTTTAAAAAACAACTCTTTTATGATATAAAATCTACTGAATTGTATGCTTTGTTCAATTTGAAAAAAAATTTAGTATCGGGGAATGAATTTAAATACAATGTCGACTACAGAAGAAACTAATTATTATGAAATAGCGATATCAAATCTGCCTTTAAATGGATACTTCACATATTCGTCAAAAATCTCGCTGAAACCTGGTCAAAGGGTACATGTTGATTTTTCGAACAAGTCATATCTCGGATATGTACATGAAAGAACCGAAAAGCCTGAATATAAGACCAAGGAAATACTCGAAATTATTGACAAAGAAAGTTATCTTTCCAAAAAGGATATGAGTTTGATCGAATACACCTGTGACAAGTTTCATACACCACCGGGAAAAATATTTGATCTCTTCTTTCCACCGGGAAAGCTTCTTAAAAAAATAAAATATCTTTATCCCGTTGATTCAAAAAGTATTTTATCCGAAACAACCAGATACGATATTGCTCTGAAGAAGTTCGGCAAAGAGCAAATCTTAAACGACACAGACAAAAAATATTCCAAAGAATTATTCAGTTTTATCGCTAAAAATAACTATAAAAAGAAAAGTGAAAAATTCCTGGAAATAAATATCCCTCTATATAACACTTATAATTATAATCTTACATCTAATGGTGAAAAAATCGTTGATTTTTTATTGTCAGTTGAATATATTGATGAGAATGAATTGATAAAAAAGATGGCTCTGAAGTCCAGAAGCTCTATTAAAACTTTATTGAAAAACAAAATCATAAAATATAAAGAAATAGAAAAGGATGACGAAAATTGGAATATTGAGAGAATAAAGGCCCTTACCCCGGAGCAGGAAAACATTTATAAAAATATATTTAGTAATTTTCTTGGAATACATTTATTGCACGGGTTAACGGGAACGGGAAAAACAGAAATATATTTCAAATTGATGGAAATAGTCCTGAATAAAGGATATCAAGTTCTATATATGGTTCCGGAGGTTTCTCTGACCCCGCAATTACTCGCGAGAATGAGAGGCTTCTTCCCGGGAAGAATTCTGGGAACTTACAACAGTTATCTGCCAAACAATCAAAGAGTTTCCAACTGGTTGGATGCCAAAGAAAAGAATATCAATATATTGGTCGGTACGAGGAGTTCTATATGGCTGCCTCTTGATAATCTTGGATTGATAATAATCGACGAGGAACATGACACGAGTTATTACAACCAAAACAACCCTTTTTTCGATTCAATAGATATAGCGATTAAAAAGGCAGAATTGCTCAATATACCTCTCATCCTGGGAAGCGCTACTCCAAGGATAGATCATTATCAAAAGGCACTGGATAAACACTTTTATCTTCATGAATTGAAAAACAGGCCGAAGGGAAAATTACCCGAGGTGGAAATAATAGATATGAAAAAAAATTCCGGGTCATTTCTCTTTTCCGCCCGCTCGTTAAATGAAATAAAAAATAATCTGAAAAAAAATTTACAAACCTTTATTTTTGTCAACAGAAAAGGATATTCAAATTATATCGTATGTCAAAAATGCGGTCATATCATCAAATGTCCTAACTGTAGTATATCTATGAGTTATCATAAATCCAAGAACATTTTTAAGTGTCATTATTGCAATCATTCCGTATTCTCATTCACCGAATGTCCTGAATGTAAAAGCAAGAGTTTGATAGCCCGAGGTTACGGTACGGAAAAGGTCGAAAATGAGATAAGAAAGATTTTCCCCGAAGCAAATGTTTCAAGAATAGACAAAGAAACGATTGAAAACAATAAAAAATTCGAAAAAATTCTAAAAGAAATCAGCCTTAAAAAAATAGATATCATAGTGGGAACAAAAATGATTTCAAAGGGTCTTGATTTTCCGGATGTGGGTCTCGTAATCGTTTTGGATTCCGATAAGCTCATAAATATCCCGGGATACTATTCCAATGAAATTGCGTTTCAGCAAATCAATCAGGTTA
The DNA here is from genome assembly GCA_030156385.1 of Kosmotogales bacterium. Taxonomy (GTDB): domain Bacteria; phylum Thermotogota; class Thermotogae; order Petrotogales; family Kosmotogaceae; genus JASGMR01. The sequence goes on along the minus strand of JASGMR010000047.1, from coordinate 8,066 downwards.
TCGGAAGGTCGGGGCGTGGCAAAAAAGGAAGGGCAATAATTCAAACTTACAATGAAGAAAACGAACTGTTAAAAAATGCCATTAATTCCGAATATGAAACCTTTTATAACAATGAAATCGAACTGAGAAAAAATTTCGCTTACCCTCCCTACATGAATTTTATACAGATATCGATAAAAAACAAAGATGAAAAAAGTTCTCTTGAAGATTCCAAAAGATATTTGATGGAATTTACAAACTTGAATAAATCTATCTCTCAAATATTCGGCCCGATAAAACCCTTCGTTTTTAAAATAAATAATGAATTCATTCATACAATAAATATTAAGGCCGAAAAAAATTATCAAATAAATTATCCTGAGGTTGCTATAAAATCAAGGGTTGAAATCGTTGTTAATCCTTATGGTAATATATTGTGAATATAAAAGGAGTTTTATATAGATGGATGCTAAATATTTAAACAATAATTTATTAATAGATAAAAAAAATTCAGAGATAGTCCTGCCTGAAAAATTTTTGAATTCCAAAAAATTCCTGGAAATAGGGTTCGGCGGCGGTGAATATTTGATAAAAAAAGCACTGGAAGATAAAAACAGTTTTTTTATCGGCCTGGAACTTTCATTACTCTCAACTTACAAAATTCAGAAAATATGTACAAAAAAAGAAATTAAAAACATAGGATTGATTCTGATCGATGCAAGATTTGCATTGAGAAACATCTTTGAACCGGAATATTTCGATGGTATATACATGAATTTCCCCTGTCCCTGGCCAAAAAAAAAGCATTCAGCCAACAGGTTGAATGATAAGGATTTTTCTGTCCTGTTATTAAAAGTCCTGAAAACGAATGGTTTCTTCCAGTTATATTCCGATTCAAAGGAATTCATCGATAATTTCATCGTATCCTTATCAGAAACAAAAAAGTTCAGCTCTCCCGTTTTAGAAATAAATCCTGAAATAATGGCAAATACTAAATACGAGGGGAAATGGCTGGAACAACGTAAAAACATATATAAGCTTTCACTGTATAAAAACCATGATAACGGAGAACATTTTGCAACCGATGGGAGGTATGAGATGCCACATTTTAAAATTGAAAATTTTGAATCGATTTCAAAGATTCAGGAAATTCTCAATAAAAATCAAAAAATCGACAACACTATCATCGTATATAAAAGAATTTTAAAGGACATCGAAAATGAAGTCTATAAAATAGAAACTCTCGCAATCGATCTGATTGAAGGAAATAAAAAATTCGAACAAAAAATAAATATAATTATCAGAAAAAGAGAGAAAGACTGGATAATCAAGCTGGATGATTTTATAAATCCATATAGAACCGAGGCAGTAAAAAACGCCATTTTCAATCTGAAAAATATTATTTCCTGACCTAAACACCAACGCTTTTTATAATGTTATTGTATTGAATATTATATTCGGTGTTTCCCGATTTCAATTTAGTTTCAATTTTTTTGGTCGAATGAATAACCGTAGAATGCTTTCTTCCTATTTCTCTGGAAATATCGGTTACGGTCTTGCCAAAATAATTTTTTAAAATATACATCATCATCTGTCGTGCAAATACTATCTTTTTATCTCTACTCTGACCTAGTATTTCCGTTTTATTTATTCCCGTTATCTTCTCAACGGATGTGAAGAGTTTTTCATAAACAGAACTTTGAATTTGAGTTTCTGTAAAAACCTGAAATTCATTTAACACTTTTTTTATTATTTCTCCGTCAACATTCCTGTTAAAAATTTTACACTGTACCGAAAGCTTTATGATAATTCCCTTCAACTTTCTAATATTACTGTTCACTCTTTCAGATAAAAGATTTGCATATTCATCATTCAAAGAAAAATTCTGATTTTGAGCAATTTTTTTCGCAATAATATATTTGGTTAATGTGCCTGGTTTATTTATTTCCATCACTAATCCCATTTGAAATCTGGAAATGAGTCTTTCGTGAAACGTTTTTAATTCAGAAGGATTTCTATCCGAACAGATGACTAACTGCTTTCCCGAATCATGCAAATCATTGAAGGTGTGAAAAAATTCATTTTGTACACCTTTCTTTTCAATCAAAAATTGAATATCGTCAATCAATAAAATATCGGCTTTCTTTCTATATCTCTCCCGGAATTTTTCTATCTTATTCTCTTTTATAGATGCGATCATCTCGTTCATGAATTCTTCACTCTTTAAATAAATAACCTTCTTTTCAGGAAAATTGAACATCGTTTCATGAGCAATTGATTGTAACAAATGAGTTTTTCCCAATCCAACATTTCCATAAATAAAAAACGGATTATATTTTCCGGGATTTTGTGAAATTTCTCTTGAGACTTCATATATAGCTTTGTTTTCAGGGCCCACTATAAATTTATCAAAAGTATATTCATCGTTTAAATTAGATAAAATTAATGGTTTTTTTTCTAATAAAGAAGAGGAACTTTTAGTATTTTTTTCATTTTTTTCTTTATTTCCGTTGTTAAAAACTATTTCGAAGGGAATATTCTTACCGGTAACTTTAAAAATCGAAAACTCTATTTCCTTTTTAAAGTTAGATTGAATCCAATCTTTGATAAAAGGATTATCAACAGAGAAAGTTATTTTATCGCTATTAAATTTGACAAGCTCAAAAGTACTAAACCAGTTATCCCAAGATTTTTTCGGGACTTTTGATTTTAAAATATTTTTAATTGAATTCAAAATTTTCCCCCAAGAAACACAAACCGTGAAGACCGCAAATAAGAAAGAACATTTAAAATACTATCAAAATAATATACAAATTTTAAGTGGGAGTTTTTTTGTTTGCCACAATATAATGTATATTAAATGAAATACATCACTACATAGAATATTAATTTCTTTATACATCATTGACATATTTTCATTAAATCTAAATCCCCTTATAAACTTGAAGAAAGAGAATATCATTTATGATCTTTTCTAATTATTCTTCAATGACTTAATTAAAGCTGCTCTTAAAACAGGAACCTTTTTTCTCTCTTTTTAATATTAACTATCTAATAAATTTCATTCAAGTTACTTAATTTCAAAAATTTCAAAAAAGACCGCTTAATCATGATAAACATTATAAAATTTCCCCTTATATCACTTCTCGTTTTATATAATTATGAATGTAAATCAAAATATATTTTCATATTTTTGATAATTATATAAATTTTTTTAATTATAAACTTGACTTTTTTGTTTTTTTGAATTATTATTATAGTGTAAATGAAATTATTTTATTTTTTTATTAGAAAAGGAGGCGAATTATGAAAAAAGTTTTATCTAACTGTCCCGTGTGCGGTAAAAAAATGATAATACAGACCTATTACTGTGAAAACTGTCACACCACTGTCCAGGGAAAATTTGAAATGGATGATATTTTTAGGTTGTCTCCGGATCAATTGGAGTTTTTGAAAATATACATCAAAAACCGAGGCAATTTGTCCGAAGTTCAAAAGGAACTGAATATTTCATATCCAACTGCCAGAAATAAGTTGGAAGATATAGTGAGGGCCATGGGTTATGAAATCGTTGATAGGGATAGAGAAGAAGCGTCAAGAATTCTTGAAGAATTAGAAACCGGGGAATTAAAACCCGACGATGCACTGGAAATGTTAAGAAAAATAAAAAAGAAAGGAAGATGAATTTATGAATAAAGAGGAAGTATTAAAAATTCTTCGTTTGGTATATGATAAAAAAGTTTCTCCCGAACAAGCGTATGATCTTATCAGAGAATATCTGGATGTCTCTGTCAGCCCCAAACAAAGTGATGATAAGAAAAAGAAAATAAAAATCGTAGTCACAAACAAAGCAACAGGAAAAAACGAAGCGAATATCAGGATACCAATTAAATTGGCCAAATTCGGTACGAAGTTTATGAACAATTCTAATCTTCAAATAAATGGTAAAAAATTGGATATAGATTTTGATGAAGTAATAAAAGTTTTGGAAGAGAGTGATGAACCATTTGTAGAAGTAGATACCGATTCTGAAAAAGTTCTTATAGAATTGGTTTAGGAGGTTGATATGATAAAAGATTTCATTTTTCCAGTGAACGGGGCAGATTCTTTGAAAATAGCTTCAATATCTGATTATACAGAAATTTTAGAACACGATGATTCAAAAATAAAAATTTCTGCCGACTCTAATCAAGATATCATTACTCCCCAATACAAAATTTCGGGCGATAAGATTTTCATTGACCTGGATGAAAGAAGGTCAAAAATTTTGAATTTTTCTTTCGGTAGAAAAAACAGTAAATCGTTTAAAATTTATATTCCAAAATCAATTTTAAAATTGGAATTCACTGATGTTTCAGGTGATGTTTTGTGTTCCGAATTAACTTTGAAATCTCTCGATCTTAAAACGGTTTCAGGAGATATATTTTTATCATCATCTTCAATTGAAGATATAAATATTTATTCTACGAGTGGGGATTTCAAGCTGGATAAAACAAACTTTGTTTCCGGAATATTTAAAACTACATCGGGAGATGGTTTTATAAAAAATTTAATACCTTTGAAGAGGAAAACAAAAATGAAAACAGTCAGCGGTGATCTTTCTATCCTTTATACATGCAAACCCAAGGCTAAAATATCTATTTCTTCCACAAGTGGAGATATAAAAGCGGATTTCCCGGTAAGTTATTTCAAAAATTCAAAAATCCTCTTCACTTCGGAAAAAACTGAAGAATATATTGAAATGAAATCTGTTTCCGGAGATATAATTCTTAAAACAGTCAACAAGGAATTTTCCCAAACGGACGAGACAAGTTATTATCAGGAAGAAAGTGAAGTGAAAAATCCTTCTTCCGAAATCAATTACGAAATTTTAGATAAAGAAACCTTAAAAATATTACAACTATTCAATTCCGGGAAAATCGATGTTGAATACGCCAGGCAGATGCTTGATTTAATAGGTTACAACGGTGAAGAAATAGAAAAAATGATCGATGAAAACAAACCTGAAAACAATGATGATACAAACTTAAAAGACAATTGAGGTGATTAAATGAAAATTGGAGCTTTTATTGCAATAGTATTTGGAATAATAATAATTTCGTCGGTCGTTGCCTTTTCCCTGGATTTCGGAATGATATTTGAAATGCTTTTCGCTGCCGCTTTTTTATATAACGGTTTAAAAACATTCAGAAGTTTCAGAGGCGAAAATCTTGGAAGTTTGATTTTTGCTATAATTCTTATTTTGGATATATTCAAAGTTTTTGGGCCGTGGAATTTCTGGCAATTATTTTTCATGATGATCGGTTCATTTTTAATAGGATGGGGAATCATCGAAATAATTAAAAAAAGCATAATAAAAAAGGAAAACAACTACAGTAGTAAAAAAAGCCTTCTGATTAAAAGACCTGATCATGAAATTGATGAGTGCAATCTGGAAATAGATTCGAACTTAACAAAGATCATTCTTATGAAAACAATAAATGATAAAGATGGGCTACTGGCCTCTTTAAATTTTGATAAATCGAGTTTTTCCGGACAACTGAACTACGATTTGAACAGTCGAAAAGGTTCTCTGAAGGCAAAAAGCAAGGCCAGATCAGGAGTTTCCAGTGTAATATCTAAGGCAAGGCTGGAAGTTGAAATACCTCAGAATATATTGTTAAAAATAAGTGCAAACCTTGATGGATTAGATGGGATTTTTGATTTTTCCTCTTTAAAATTAGATAGCGCAAAATTTAAGACTAATTTGACCAGATTAACGATAATACCATCAAAAATCACGGACTCAAGAATAGACATAAATTGTGATGTTACCACACTGACTTTAAGAATACCTAAAGAGACGTCGCTCATAATTTCTCAAAGAGGGGAAATGAACTGGAACAACTACAATAATCTTTTAATAAAAGATAATAAATTCTATTCAAAAAATATAGATAGCGCCGATGTTAGATGCCATGTTTTTCTAAATTCCGATATGTCAAAGCTGAACATTCAATGGATATAAATTTATTCTCCACCAGCATTCATAGAACCACTGTACTTTTCAGAATAAACCAACACGGCTCTGGAAGGCAGTTTTTCCAGAGGATTTAATGTAGCAGAATTTCCATTACATCTGATTTCAAAATGCAAATGTGGGCCGGTTGCGACACCGGTCTCTCCTACTCTCCCAAGGATAGAACCGGCATTTACCATCTGCCCGACAGTAACATCGATATGACTGAGATGGCCATACCTGGTGTAGAATCCGTTTGAGTGTCTCACTTCAACCATGAATCCGTAACCACCATTTTCTCCTGCAAATGTGACAATACCATTTTTGCTACTGAATACCGGACTACCTTCGGGCGCGGCAATATCCAATCCTTCATGGAAACTTTTTTCGCCTGTTACCGGATGAATTCTCCATCCATATTTTGATGAAATCACACCACATAAAGGCCATTTGAAAGCTGAATTCGCGGAAGAATACTCTAAAATGTACATTATTTCTTCCGGAATAAATAATTCCTGGCCCGCATAAATGGTACTGGAAGGCACTAGATTATTCGCACCCAACAACAAAGAAATAGTTGTAAAAAACATATTTGCGATGTAACCTATCGTGTCACCTTCCTTAACGGTATAAAAAACTCCATCTTCCGATGGAATTTTTAATATTTGACCTTCATAAATCATATTCGGGTCATCTATATTGTTGTAATCAAGAATGGTTTCCATATAAACATCAAATTTCCGGGCAATCAACGAAAGAGTATCACAAGATAAAACCTTATATTCTACAATAGAATCAGCAAACATAGTTATAGAAAATGTAATCACAAAAAGAAAAAAAGCTATTCCTTTTTTCACTTACTGACACCCCCGCTTAATCTACCACTAAGAAGAAATATTACGATAATAATTATAGCACATAACAACGATTCATGTAATTTAAGGCCAAATATTTTTTCACAAAAAATAATACAGCCAATAAAAACAGCTAAAAATGAGGCTATCAGAACCATTGCTGCAGAAGCATCTTTGGCAATTTTGGCCTTATCACGAAATTGTGGTTCTATTAAATCTACTAAATTCTCTATAGATGTATTTAATAGTTCCGTCATTAAAACAATCAATATAGATGCCACAATCCATAAAGTTTCTTCAGTGTTAAGTCCAAAAATAATGGAAAAAATAATAACAATAACGGCTATAATTATATGAATCACAAAATTACGTTGAGTTTTGGTAGTCGTTATTAACCCATCAACAGCATTCGAAAGACTTTTCAAGAACTTTCTCATTCGAATCCTCTACTTATATACTCCCTGTCGTCATTTTTTAAATAATAACTTCTGTTAACTAACTTATATCCAAGTTCTATTGCCTCTTCATTTATTCTATGATATTTTTCCTTCATATATTTCTTCATACTGATTTTGACACTTTCTAAAGAAAGAATATGCGAAACCTTTGCAATTATTCCCAGACCAACCATGTTTGCAGGTAACGTGGAAAAAAGTTTTTCCTTGGTAATATTTGTTATCTCTTCACTTATAATCTTTCTCGTTGCTCTCATGATTTCTTTGGGAATCTTTTTTACATAAGATTTATCTATAATTAAAATCCCATTTTTCTTCAATAAATCATAATGAGAACTGACTGCTAATTGATGCATAGCGTAAATAATATCGAAGTTTTCCGATTTTGGATAATCGATTTCCTCCCTTGAAAATATGACATCACTGAATGACAAACCACCTCTGACCTGGGCACCATACGATTGTGTCTGAACAACATAATAACCTTCTTCTACAAGCGCACTTGCCAAAATTATCCCCATAATTACATTGCCTTGACCACCTATTCCTGATATCCTAACAGAATTCACTTTGGAAACAAGTTTCATAATTCATCCCCTTATTTCTTTTGATAGTTTTTTTATAAGACCTTGATACCTTTGAGTGTAAGTTTCTCTTTCTTCATCGATAAATATGCCGGTGACTATTTTTTTATCAAGCTCCTCTTTTTCCATATCCTGAGCTTTCTTTATAGAAATGGCATTCTTCTTAAAAAAATCTAAAAACATCGTTGGTTTTGGG
>JASGMR010000046.1 GCA_030156385.1 Kosmotogales bacterium | reverse complement strand
TTTTAAAGATCCGGATATTTCTGTAGAGTATGAGGGGGGGAAGTCAAGCATGTCGGAAATTAATCTTGAAGCTCTTTGATATTTTGCGTTGAAAAGCTGGTATCCCGTGTTAAATTCATTTTGAAGTTCAGTGAATTCATCGATACTCACAGGTGATTTGAGAAATTTTAATTTTATGTAATCATAAACATTTTCTTTAAGTGATGACATATAAATATTCATATTGTCGATCGTACTTTTTAATATCATTGATCCCTCTGTACCATTTATATAAGCTTCTTCAGCATTACTGTACCAGTAGTAATCATTGTATCTTTTTTTAGGCTTTTCTTCTGTAAATAATTCTATTAGTGGTGAAATTTCTTTAATATAGCTATTTACAGTAACTGAATCTGAGAATTCATTTTTTGCGATGTTTTTTACTACCAGAATATTTACTAATTCTTCCGCTTTGGATAGATTATCAATTTCATTCAATGCGTAATACTCGTTTTCTTCGATTGTTTTTTCATAGTCCGCTTTCTGTTTTTCCAGTCTTTCGATATCAATTAAATAATTCCCGATTTTTGATTCGATTGATACTAAATCGTCGATTGTATTTTCAAATGAGGGTAAGATTCTCGAAAGATTTGAGTAAGAAGCGTCGAGTATTTTTAAAGTATTTTTTATATCGGAATTTTCAGGAATTGATGAGATATTTCTCGCGTTTTCCAAAAACCAGTCATAAAGATCCCGGATTTTTTCGAGTTCAGAAAGAATTGAAATGGTCTTAGTGATTTCAAGTGCATTGATATTTTGAAGCATGTTGTTAATAGAATGATTTTGATTTTGAATTGAGTTAAATATTTTATCAGGTTCAACTACGGAATCTAAAACCGGGTAATTTTTTGTAAGTGATTTTTCAGTGGTATTCTTTAAGATCTCTAGTTTTTCGGTTTCAGGAGCAATTACAGGGTCTGCCACGCTCAAACCATCAATGATTTCTTTTCTGGCTTCCCTATCTGAATTCAGACTTTTATATAAATTTTCTAAACTGCTGTTGATATCTTCTAAAGAGACAACCGCATCAAGATAATTTTTTGTCTTATCGGTATAAGAATTTTCTATCAACTTTTGTACTTCCGTATTGAGTTCTTCTATAGATTGATTGACAATTTCAAAATTGTCTCTCGCTTCCTTGAATGAATCGTAGAAATTGGATTTTATCACTTGGAGTTCTTCATCGTCTATGTCTTTCAAGAATTTATTTATGATCTTTAACCATTCAATTTTTCTCCATTCTGTGTAATCGAAGGGATCGTAATAAAGTGGAGTATTGGAAATACTTTTAAGAACGTCGTTTTTTTCATCGAATTCCATTTTGGAAACCTTTTCAAAGAGTTCTGTTTCATTTTTTTTCAATTTATTCAATGAGTTGTCAAAATTTTCAATTTTATTGAATATTTCTTCACCCACACTTCCGAATTCAGAAAGCAGGTATTTAAAAGTATCTGTATTCCAGTTATCGTAAGAGAGTAAAGTTTTTCCTACGGCAGCAATGAAGTAAGGTGAGTTAGTATCTATATCCAATTGAGATATCCTTTCATTTAACAGCTCAATGTCTTTCTCTCTGATTATGTTAATTGATTCGATCATATTAGGATAGATATTATTATCTATCGCTTTTCTCAAATTTTCCAGTTCGCTGTTTATTGATTCTGAAATTTTAACGGATTTTTCAGTTAATTCATCGTATTTATCGATGTAATTCTGAACTATCCCGGTGATCTCTTCTTCACTTTTATCACTGTAATCACCGGTTTGATAAACAGCGCTCTGTATATCGATTACCAATCTTCCAACACTGGATTGAGGAAATAACAAATTTTTATAATGCTGAAAAGTGACCCTTGAGGAGAATAAATTGGGCGAAAAAGCGGCTTCATCTCTTCTGATAGATGTATTTACCAGCCAGGCTATAGGAAAGAGAACGATAATGACAATTATTATTAAAATCAGATGCCTCAGCCAATATGCTTTTCTTTCAACTGCCATTATCTATTCACCTCCTCGAAAGAGCCGGAAAGTTTGAAATTAAAATAACTTATACCGACTACGATCAGAAAGATGAGAATTGAAATCGCGCTGGCAAATCCAAAATCCTGACCTCTTCCTTCGAACGCCAGTTTATAGGTGTATGAGATCAATATATCCGTCGATCCCGCAACGGTGGAACTACCCGCAATAGCCGGTCCGCCCTGAGTCAACAAGTAAATTCCCACAAAATTATTGAAATTGAAAGCGAAGCTTCCTACCAGAAGCGGAGCAAGAGTGACAAGGAGCAGAGGAAATGTGATTTTCTGAAATCTTTGTCTTGGTTTTGCTCCATCTATCGATGCTGCTTCATAAAGATCGGATGGAATACTCTGTAATGCACCCAGAGAAACGGTCATCATGTATGGAAATCCCAGCCAGGTATTCATAATGAGTACGGCAATTTTTGCCCAAAAGGCATCACCGAGCCATTTTATGGGTTCACCACCAAATATTCCCTGAATTATGAATCTGTTTATTACACCATAGGTTTCGTTGAATAATCCGTATCTCCATACCAAAGCAGAAATAAAAGCCGGAACCGCCCATGGAATTATGAGAAGTGTCCTGTATATTTTTTTCCCTTTCATATTTCTGTCATTTAATACAAGAGCAAGAGCCAACCCGATTGCAAAAGTGAACAGAACGCTTAAACCTGCCCATATGAAAGTCCATATGAATATTTGAAAAAAAGGACCTGTAATTTTAGGATCTGTGAACATCTGAATGAAATTTTTGAACCCTACATAATCAATATATCCTGCAACTTTAAAATTCTGTCCGTTTTCATCCTTATCTATAAAATACCCCTCTTCTTCAGGAAGAATATAGTCGGTTTTTTTATTATAGATTTTATTTTTTTGAACGACTCTTCCCCCCTCTTCTGCGATTTCATTTATAAGTCCATATAAATTATCGGATGTAATAAATGTTGTAAAAAGAGTATTTGCATTCAATCTCAATTTATAGTTATCGCCAGTGTACTCAACATTTTTCAACCATTTTCCCCTGATTTCTGAATAAAAAAATGGAGCGTTTGCTTTTGTACTCTGGTCCTGTGGGCTGTAGAAATATATATAATTTTTATTGTTACTTTCGAAAGAAACTATATTCCCGCTCTCGGAATCGTAATCCGTAATAAATGTTTGATCTTTTAAAGTTGCTTTATCTTTTTCCAGAGGTGCCATTACTCCCTTGGCAAGAGAAATGTCTCCTTCAGAATCCCAGGCCATTGCCTCCGGCTTGTTCGCCAAAAACAATTTTTCATCAGATTTTCTTTTTAAAAGGATTATAAAATTATCTGAAGGTTTGTAATCGGTGTAATTATCATAGATATAAAAGTCGAATTCCTGAGAATTTTCAGGTACAAAAAAATATTCAGTTAAAAGTTTTTGAACAGTTTGTTGCCTTGTAAAAAGATGACCGGTCCCATAATTAGAAAAAGCAACTTCGAATGTATAGTACATGGGGTAAAAAGTGAGAATTAACAATAATATCATTGCGGGTATCATATATCTGAAAGCATAATACTTTGGGTTTAAGACAACCAGATCAATTAAAACAACGAGTATAACCATCGTAATGCCAAGAGCTGTTTTTCCATCTGAAAATATCAACGATATACTAATTATAGCCATTGAGTTAAGTACTCCAAGAATTACTATCGCTATAATGAGGGAAATAATCTTTTTCCTAGACATTTTGGCCCCCTTATGAATATAAATTTAAAAGCGGGGTATTACCCCGCTTTTGTATTGCAATATTTATAATTTTATTATTCTATCTGTGCAAGTATTTTATCTACGGCAGAGTCAAGGGCATTTTGAACTGTATCCTGATCGTTGATTATTAAACCCAGCGCATCTGCCATGGCGCCCCAGACAGGGGCCATTTCAGGAACATTGGGCATGGGAGTACCTATCGAGGCACTTTCCGAAAACATGAGAACATCATAAAGTTCTGGACCGGCATTAGTTTTTATCACATTGAATAGATCTTCTCTTGCCGTTCCTCTTCTTTCTCCTTCAAACATGGCTTTTTGTCCATCAAAACTTCCGATGTAATTGACTACGAACTCCAAAGCTTCAAGTTTATTTTTTGATTTTGCATTAACCATGAAGCCTTGAACACCAACAAAGGGTTTTGGATTGTTTCCGCTGTCCAGAGTTATTTTGTTGAAGGGAAGGATCGCATAATCAATACCAACATTTCTGTATTCAGGTGTTGCCCAAATTCCATTGATGATAAATCCCGCCAGACTATCCTTAAAAAGGCTGTCGGCTAAGTTGTAATTTGCCCCTTGAGGCATAATGCCGTCATCAAGAAAACTTTTTATGAGTTTTCCACCGGCAACAGCCCCTTCATTGTTTAAGCCAATATCATAAACATCCTGTCCTTCGGGAGTATCTTTGAAAATATATCCTCCATCACCCGAAATGAAGGGATAGGAAAAATAAAAATCTCCTACATTATAAACGAATCCAACTATCTCATCATCTGCGATATCTGTTGCCATTCCTAACAACTCACTCATAGTGGTTGGTTCTTCTTCGATTAAATCTTTGTTATAAATGATAGCTAATGCTTCAGTTGTATAGGGAACACCATACAGCTTTCCACCGTAACTGAACGCATCCAGAGCCACTGGAAAATATTCATCTTTTTGAGGTAAATACGGTATCGGTTCCAATAATCCGTTGATTGCCAGTTCCCCTACCCAGTCATGGGCACCAACAATAACGTCCGGACCTTCTCCTGCCGGTGCAGCGGTTAAAAAGGTGGATTTGATGTCACCAAAGTTGACCTGTTGAATGTTTACTTTGATTCCATAATCACTTTCAAAATCTGCAGCTATTTTTTCCAGCGCTGGAATTTGATTTTCAGAAGACCATACAGTAATTTCTGCGTATGCCAAAGCAGTAATCGAAAGAATCGCAATAAGTAAAATCACCCATTTTCTCATTGATGCTAACCTCCTCTATAGATATTGAAAAACTAAAATAATTTTAACATATTTTATAAATTTTTTATAATATAAACAATATATCTAAACAGGGTATGATGACACATCATCGTCGTATATCAGGTCAAAATCTATCTTTAACCTATCTTCGTATTTTTTTACCAAAAATTTTCTGCCTATTTCACCAAACAAAAGATAAATTAAGAGATCCTCATCATTTTTATTTAAAAGACCTAGATTTTTCTTTGCTTTTTCCACTTCGGGTTCAAGATTATCGGCTGGTCTGACGCTTAATTGCTTTTTATTTTCTGTTAAAATTCTGTTTTTTAATTCCTGACTTATTTCCCCCGGAGGAGTTCCATACAATCCTTTAACATAATTTTCCACTTCTCTGGTGATAGTTTTGTATCTTTCTTTGAACATGACGTTCATAACAGCCTGAACCCCCACTATTTGAGAAGTTGGAGTGACCAGGGGGGGATAACCAAGATCCTTTCTCACTTCAGGTACTTCTTCAAGAACTTCTTCAAGTTTATCCAACATTCCCTGCGAAGATAATTGACTTACAAGATTTGAGTACATTCCACCCGGGATCTGATTGACTAAAATATCCGGTTTTATTGTTTTGACTCCCTTATCAAAATCTTTATATTTTTCTCTGACTTTTTCAAAATGTGAATTGATTTTTTTTAACGCATCATATTTCGGCTTATCCATTTTTTCCATGGAATAAAGTGCAGTCCATAAGCTTTCGATTGAAGGTTGTCCGGTTCCGTAAGCGAGAGCGCTTATGGAACAATCGATTATATCTGCCCCGGCTTCAACGGCCTTCAGATATGTCATATCGGCTAATCCCGTTGTGAAATGCGAATGGATATCAACTGTGAGTGAAGGGTATTTTTCTTTGATTTTTTTTACAAGCGAAAAAGCTTCACCGGGAGTGAGTAGTCCTGCCATATCTTTTATGCAGAAAGAATCAGTTTTTAATTCTATTGCTTTGTCTACAAGGTTCAGAAAATATTTTTCACTGTGAATAGGACTCGTTGTATAAGCTATCGATATTTGCAAATGCATATTATTTTTTTTGATTTCAGAACAGGATTTTTCTAAATTTCGAAAATCGTTCAGAGCATCAAAAACCCGTACCCTGTCCATACCATGAATTGCCATGGTTTTTATGAATAGTTCAACAACGTCGTCCGCGTAATTTCTGTAACCTACCAGGTTTTGTCCCCTTAAAAGAGCCTGTATATGGGTTTTTTTAAAACCTTTTCTGAAGATATCCAACCTTTCCCAGGGATTTTCATCTAAGTATCTTATACATGAATCAAACGTTGCTCCGCCCCACATTTCCTCGGCGACAAAATCTAAATTATCGATTTCATCGATTGTTTGTGACATTTCACTGGTTTTTATCCTCGTTGCCAATAAAGATTGATGTGCATCTCTAAAAGTTGTATCCAATATTTTTACTTTGTTAAATTTAATCACCCCTTTTCTGGTAAAAGTTGTATTGCTTTAGTATAATAATATTATCCTATTAAATATTATATGTTTAAAAGGGAGGTAACATATTAGATAATGAGTAAAAAAGAATATGAATATGAGGTTATTATTGTCGGAGCAGGTCATGCCGGGATTGAGGCTGCTCTCGCATCTTCTAGGATGGGTGCGAAAACGCTGATTCTTAACATAAATTTAGATACCATAGGCTGGGCTCCGTGTAATCCTGCTGTCGGAGGTCCTGCGAAGGGAATTGTAGTTCGGGAAATAGATGCCCTGGGCGGTGAAATGGCAAAAACAACCGATGATAATGCAATAAATATCAGAGAGTTGAATACCAGTAAAGGGCCGGCAGTAAGGGCTTTAAGGGCTCAAATAGATAAATTTTCATACAGTGCTCAAATGAAAAAAGTGCTGGAAGAACAGGAAAATTTAACATTACAAAGTGGCATAGTAAAGGAAATAAATATAAAAAATGGAAAAGTGTCAGGATTAACGACTCATTTTGGAATTGAGTATAAATGTAATGTGGTGATTATAACTGCTGGAACTTTTTTGAGAGGAAAGATTTTCATTGGAAGAGATACACTTCAGGCTGGAAGATTAGGAGAATTTCCCTCGAATGAATTGAGTGAATCCTTAATTAAGCTGGGTATAAAACTTGAAAGATTTAAAACCGGTACCCCTGCAAGGGTCCTGAAAAACAGCATATATTTTGATGAAATGGAAAAACAGAGTACTTCATCAGAGCCTCTAGCATTTTCGTTCTTCAGAGAGAAATATATTTTACAGGACAATTATCCCTGTTGGTTGACTCATACTAATGAAAACACTCACATGATAATAAAGAGAGATATAAGTTTTTCACCTCTTTATGGTGATGTAAAGTTGATAAAGGGTACAGGGCCGAGATATTGTCCGTCTTTGGAAGATAAAGTTATAAAATTTTCTGAACGAACGGCACATCATGTTTTTGTTGAGCCGGAAGGAAGAAATAGCAATGAATATTATTTAAACGGTGTTTCAACGAGTTTGCCGATCAAAACTCAATATGAATTTTTGAGAACGATAAAAGGGCTGGAAAATGTAGAAATTGTGAGACCGGCATATGCGGTGGAATATGATTATATTATACCCACACAGTTGAGCAGAACACTCGAATATAAAAATATTGAGAATCTTTATTTTGCAGGGCAGGTTAATGGGACGAGTGGTTATGAAGAAGCTGCAGGTCAGGGGCTCTTAGCCGGAATCAATGCTGTGGCCAAATTGAGAGGTATGGAACCATTTGTTATGAACCGTGGAGAATCATATATCGGTGTGATGATAGATGACCTTATTACCAGAGGTGTTCTGGAACCTTATAGATTATTGACATCGAGGGCTGAATACAGATTGATTTTGAGACATGATAATGCTCATATAAGACTTACGGATTACGGATATAAATATGGGCTAATTCCAAGATGGTTTTATGATAAAGTGAATAATTTTAAAAATGAAGTGCAGAGACAGGTGAATAGAATTGATGATGTTACGGTCAGACCGAGTGGAAATTTAAACAATTTATTGCTTGAAAGGGACAGTTCTGCCATTTACCAATCCACAAGAATGTCTCAGCTTCTCAAAAGACCGAAAATCAATTACGAGGATTTAAAAAAATATGATGATGATCCCATTGAGGATCCGGAATTGATAGAGCAGGTACAAACATCTATAAAATATGAGGGTTATATAGTCAGGTTGATGGATGATGTAAAAAGGGTCGAAAGACTGGAATCGGATAAAATTCCCCTGAATATAAATTATGAAGAAGTTCCTCATATATCTACTGAAGCCAGGGAAAGGCTTAAGAAAATCCTTCCTAATTCTTTGGGACAGGCTATGAGAATACCTGGCATCACCACGAATGATATAATAAATCTTTCAATGTATATAAAAAATCGAAATAAATCGTGATTTTTTTTAATTTTTGAGTTGACATTGTTGGTTTGTGATATTATAATATTCAAAGTCTTAGGGCTCGTAGCTCAGATTTGGTTAGAGCTTCCGGCTCATAACCGGGCGGTCGGTGGTTCAACTCCACCCGAGCCCACCAGAAAAAGGGTGAGTTATCACCCTTTTTTTTATATTCCACGTGAGATTGAAAATATATATTTTATAACCATGCACTTCTATTTTTATGAATATTTTATACAGGATTTGTGGATTAAATTTTATAAAATTTCTTGTTCAAATAGAATTTACGATTTCTGAAATTGATAAAACAGCATTAAAAAATTCTTAGTTTTTGGATGGTATGTAAATTTTGAAAAGAATTTATATCAATCAAAAAAAATAACTGTTAAATTTTTGGTTTTTACAAAAAATTTTGTATAATACCAAGGGAATTATTTTTTTAGGAGGATGATTATGAATATAAATGAAATTGTTAATAAAGGGTTGGAAAGATTCAATAATGAATATGAACCTTATTCGAGAGATGTTGATTCTGATATAAATCTTGCCGATTATATAGACCACACTTTACTCAAGCAGGATGCGACAGAAGAAAAAATTGATAAACTGTGTGAAGAGGCAAAGGACTACAATTTTTGTAGTGTTTGTGTTAATACATCATATTTGAAGAGAGCGTGCGAAAAATTGAATGGGTCCAAAGTAAAAAAATGCGTGGTAATAGGATTTCCACTTGGAGCTTGTTCAACTGAAACAAAAGCGTTTGAAACGAAATGGGCGGTTGAAAATGGAGCGGATGAAGTTGATATGGTTATTAACGTAGGGTATTTGAAAAGTAAAGAATATGAGGCCGCATATAATGATATAAGAAAGGTTGTTGAAGCATCCGGAAAAGCGATTGTAAAAGTTATAATAGAAACTTGCCTTTTAACCGATGAGGAAAAGGTTATCGCTTGCGTATTGTCCAAAGAAGCGGGAGCGGATTTTGTTAAAACTTCAACGGGATTTTCGACCGGTGGAGCTACGGTAGAGGATGTACAACTCATGAAATTCGTCGTTGGAGAAAATATTTTCGTGAAGGCGTCCGGCGGAGTAAGATCTTATGGAGACGCTATTAAGATGATAGTTGCAGGTGCGGATAGAATAGGCACCAGCTCTGGTATAAAAATTCTAAAGAATAAAGAAGTAGATTTGGGGGAATATTGATGGATTACTGTAATTTATCTGTCAAGGAGTTGATGAAAAGAATTGGAGATAAATCCTTAACTCCTGGAAGTGGAGCGGTTGGTGCCGTAATAGCTGCTTTGAGTGCCTCGTTGGGATCTATGGCGGCTGAATTGACTCTTTCAAAGAGTAATAATATTGAAGCTCAGGGGTACGTAGAAGCCGCGAAAGAGACTTTTGAATCTGAAGCCATCTATCTTTGTGATTTGGTAAATAAAGATGTCCAGGCTTTTGAGCAGATTGTATCAGTTTATAGATTACCTGATGAAACTCCACAGGAAATTAATAACAAGGAATTAAAAATTCAGCAGGCGTTGAAAACAGCTATTGAAATCCCCTTTGATCTGGCCAGAAGATGTAAAAATATAATTATTTGTCTTGAAGACGTAGCAAAATTCGGTCATTTAAATATATTATCTGAGGTAGAATCCGCTTCACATATGTTAATAGCTGTTTTGAAAGTGGCAAAAACGAATACCTGGATAAATATGAGGTCTCTTGATGATCCAATATATGCGAATTGGATCGATGAAGAGATGTCGCGACTGGAAGATCTGGTTGTTTCGACTTATGATAGAATATTGACTGTGATAAAAAAAAGAAATGCTTAAATACGAAATATTGAAAAAAAGCAAAGAAACGAAGGCAAGACTCGGGAAACTGTCTTTACCTCATGGAGAAATATTTACACCGGTCTTTATGCCTGTAGGAACGAATGCAACTGTAAAGGCTATGTGGACGGATGATCTCAAAGATTTAGATGTGGGAATAATTTTGGGAAATGCTTTTCATCTTTATCTCAGACCGGGTTTAGAGGTAATCGACAGCTTCAATGGCCTTCATAATTTTATGAAATGGGATAGGGCTATTTTAACTGATAGTGGAGGGTTTCAGGTTTTCAGTATAAGAAACAAAAAAGTTGAAGAAGAAGGAGTTAAAATAAAATCTCCTCTGGATGGCAGTGAAATATTTATGACTCCCGAGCTTTCAATGAAAATTCAAATGGTGTTGGGATCCGACATCGCAATGGCCTTTGATGAGTGTGTTCATCCTGATATGGATGAGAAATATGTGGAAGAGTCAATAGAAAGAACTTACAATTGGGCAAAAGAATGCAAGAAATATAATAATAAAGAGAATCAATCCCTCTTTGGAATAATTCAGGGGGGGTTTTCGGAAGAGTTGAGAAAGAAAAGTGCCGAACAGATAGTATCACTCGATTTCGAAGGATACGCTATTGGCGGGTTGAGTGTGGGGGAATCTTTCCCGGTAACAAAAAAAATACTCGATGCCGTTATGAAATACGTTCCTGAAGATAAACCCAGATATATTATGGGAATAGGAACACCGGATTTAATAATCTCCGCCGTCGAAAATGGAATTGATATGTTTGATTGTGTTCTACCAACAAGAATGGGAAGACATGGTACAGCGTTGACAAATTATGGTAAAATAAACCTGAAGGCAGGAAAATATAAATTTATTGACAAGCCGATAGACGAAGAATGCAATTGTAAGGTGTGTAAAAAATACAGTATAGGATATATTCATCATCTTTTCAAAAGAGATGAGATTTTTGGTAAAATGTTATTAACGTATCATAATTTGCATTTTCTTTTGGACTTTGTCAAAAGAGTTAGAGATTCTATATATAAAGATGAATTTTTGAGTTTCAAAAAAGAATGCTTGGATAAGGGTTTAATAACTTTGGAAAGTTTCTGAATCTGGGGTGGCCACATGAGAAAGTTTGGCTTAATTGTTTTTTTATTAATCTTTAATATTTCAGTATTTGGATTCACCGGATATAACAATCTTCTGGGTGGATGTTCGGTGCTTTCATATGGTTTAAAGAGCCAGTTTGGCAGTGTCTCCGATGTGAACTTTATTTCCGGAGACGGATTAACCTCAAACTATACCTTACTGACTTCTAAATCCACGGAGACTTTTAATACCAATATGAATTCTTTTGATCATTGTTTGAGTTTTTCATTTTATGATAAAACTGATGCAGGATGGGCAGGGATGCTTGGTGGAAATTTTACCTCCGGAGCTTCATCTACCAGTGACTTAATGGTATATTATGGCTTGGGAAAAAAGATCAATGATAATGTTCAACTGGGGTTGAAAATCAATTATGAAATTGAGGATATGGATTTTAAAACTTCTCAGTTCAGTGGTGATCTGGCCTTCACGATAGGAAAAACTTCATCTAATGTAAAAACTGTTATGGGCACGAAGGGATTCAAGATATATCCCCTTCCGAAGGATTCATATTTTATGGATCTTTTTGGAGGGCTGAGGATAGATTATGAAAAATTTGAAATAGGATTCGAAGTGGGATCAAAAGATTATCTTTCCACGGTTTACTTCGGAGGTTGTGGAAAATATGATTTTACTGAATTCCTTTCGGTTTTGGGTGGCGCAACCTTGCAATATCAAAAAGAAGGTATTCGATTGCAATTCGGTACAGGATTTGAAGGTGGATTTGAAGTAGTTGACTTTTTTGGAGGGTTTTCTGCTGCTTACTCATTTTCCGAAAGTAATTATTGTTTTAACGTCACCTTCGGCATAACCACCAATTATTAGATAAGATTTCCTTTTTTAAAACTTGAAGGAAATCGAAAGCACCTATGGTGCTTTTTTTTATTATATAGGGTATTCGGGAGGTAGTGAATTGAGAATAGGTATCGCGGGTTTAGGTATTGTTGGCGGAAGTGTTTATAAAATTTTAACCAGTAAGCATACGGAATTATTTAACAGGAAGAATATCAATCTTTATGTATCTAAGGTGATCACCAGAACGAAATCCACATACGATTTGCTGAATATTCCTGAAGAAAAAATCGCGGTGGACTTTGAGGACCTCATAATGAACAGTGACATCGTGGTTGAAGCGATTGGAGGATGTGAAGCGGCTCTAGATCTTGTCAGACATTCCCTTGAACTGAACAGAATAGTTGTCACTCCCAATAAAGAACTTATTTCTGAACATGGAACTGAATTAGTAGGCAAGACCCTTAAAAAATCTTTGTTTTTTGAAGGAACCGTTGGGGGAGGAATACCGATAGTATCTACTCTGGAAGATTATCTGATTTTTCATGGGATAAAAAAAATCAGAGGGATAATCAACGGAACCACTAACTATATATTGACTTCAATGACAAATGACACCTCATATGAAGAAGCTTTAATTAAAGCTCAGGAGCTTGGATTTGCTGAATCCGTTCCGACAAATGATGTGGAAGGGTATGATGTAGCTTATAAATTATCAGTTCTTCACGGAATTGTCGATGGAAATTTTATAGGGCTAGAAAAAGTGAAAAGAATGGGAATAAATAATGTTAGCTTAGAAACCATAAAAAAGGCAAAAGTGAAGGGATGTAAAATAAAACTTATAGGAACTATAGATTTTGAGAACGACAAAACGGAAATAATGCTGGAAGAAATAGATAAAACTGACCCCCTGTGGAGTGTCGATGGTGTTGAAAATGCGATTGAAGTGCAGACGGATGTTGCCGGAAAATTCGTTTTAAGAGGAGAGGGTGCCGGTGGAAATCCTACCGCCACGGCTGTTATTTCAGATATTGTCAGAGCCTCCAGATCTGCGGATATAGAGAAGAAATCTTTTGTTGTAATGAAATTCGGGGGCAGTAGTTTATCTTCAATTGAAAAGATAAAAATGGTTGCAAAAAAAATCAAGAACAAAATAAAAATAGGTATAAAACCTGTGATAGTGGTCTCCGCTATGGGAAATACAACCGATAAACTTTTATCTTATGCAAATGAAATAAATTCCTCTCCGTCGCCCAGGGAAATTGATATGTTGCTTTCTTGTGGTGAACAGGAAACGATAGCATTAATGTCATTAGCCCTTCAAAATGAAGGTATAAAATCAATGGCTTTTTCGGGGGCACAGGCAAAGATTTATACGGATGAAAATTATAACGATGCAAAAATAATAGACATCGATACGAATAAAATAAATGTATTCATGAAAGATGGCATCACACCTGTAATAGCAGGATTTCAGGGAGTGTCAAATTCCGGGGAAATCACCACACTTGGGAGAGGTGGTTCGGATCTCACGGCTATAGCTTTAACCTATTCTCTTGGGTTGGAAGTCTGTGAGTTGTATAAAGATGTAAATGGTGTATATACAGCTGATCCCACACTTGTGAAGAGCGCAAGAATTATAAAAGAGCTTTCATATGAAGAAATGATCGAATTGTCGAAACAAGGGGCACAGGTTCTGCAAAGCAGAGCGGCAGAATTTGCAAGAAAATATGGAATAAAAATTTTGATAAAAGATGCTCATGATGAGAATAGAGGAACACTAATTTGGGAGGGAAGCAAGATGGAGAAACCTATAGTCAGGGCAGTGACTTCTGATGAATCTATTGTAAAAGTTGTTTTATATAATGTGCCGGATAAACCTGGGATAGCGGCAAGAGTTATGAGAAATCTAGCGGAGCAAAAAGTTTCTATAGATATGATTATCCAGAGTATGCGGGAACAAAATGTTAATTCTATGTCTTTTATTATTCAAAAAAATGAATTTGACAGATTGAATATCAATGATCTCAAAGAGAAAAGTCAAGCTGAAAAAATAATTGTTGAAGATTCATTTGCCAAGGTTTCTATTGTTGGAATTAATTTAACTTCATCTCCCGTGATAGCGGCGGAATTATTTGAAACACTTGCGAATGACGGAATAAATATAGATATGATCAATGCCGGGATAAGTAGAATATCTGTGATAATTGACAGTAGAAAAGTTCAAGATGCAGTTATTTCTATTCACAGCAGATTTAACCTTGGAAAGGAGTAAAAAATGAAAACATTGCTTGAAAGATACAAAGAGTATTTGCCTATTACGGATAAAACCCCGATTATTTCTTTGAGAGAAGGTAATACACCACTCATACCTCTGGTGAATTTCAATAAAAAAACAGGTTTACGTGCTTATGTAAAATATGAGGGTGCAAATCCGACCGGTTCATTCAAAGACAGGGGAATGGTTATGGCTGTTGCCAAAGCCCTGGAAGATGGTTCAAGAGCAATTATCTGCGCTTCGACGGGTAACACTTCTGCGGCGGCTGCGGCTTATGCTGCGAGGACAAATATAAAAGCTCTGGTTTTAATACCTGAAGGAAAAATTGCTCTGGGGAAACTTTCCCAGGCGATTATCTATGGGGCAAAAGTTATTCAGATTAAGGGGAACTTCGATCAGTGCCTTAACAGGGTGAGGGAAATCTCGGAAAAATATCCCGTGACTCTCGTTAACAGCCTTAATCCATACAGACTGCAGGGACAAAAAACGGCAGCATTTGAAATTGTTGATGAGCTGGGGGAAACTCCCGATTATCATTTTTTGCCTGTCGGAAACGCCGGAAATATTACCGCTTATTGGATGGGATATACCGAATATTTTGAAAATAATATCTGTAAAAAACTTCCAAAGATGATGGGATTTCAAGCCGACGGTTCTGCCCCGATTGTTTACAATAAAGTTTTTGAAAATCCTGAGACCATCGCAACGGCGATAAGAATAGGAAATCCTGCAAGCTGGGAAAAGGCGGTAAAAGCAAGAGATAAATCAAAGGGTGTTATTGAATCACTGACTGATGAAGAGATACTGAATGCCCAGAAATATCTCGCATCCACCGAAGGCATTTTCTGTGAGCCGGCTTCTGCGGCTTCTTTTGGAGGTTTGTTAAAGAAATATAACGAAGATCTTATAGAAAAAGACTCTTTGGTCGTGTGTACACTGACCGGTAATGGATTGAAAGATCCTAATGTTATTGTTTCGAGGATAAATCCTCCCGAGGCAATAGATAATAATTTGGAAAAAATATTGGTGGAAGCGAATTTTATATGAAATATTATTTAAAGGTACCTGCCACCACGGCTAATGTTGGAAGTGGTTTCGATGTGTTTGGAATCGCAATTGAATATTTTAATGAATTTTATTTTGAAAGGACTCACAACTCAGACGAAATAAATGTTGTTGCAGAGGGCGAGTATTCAGGGCATTTTGATCCCTATTCATTGATCAAAAAAAGTTTTGAATATTTTTTCAAACAGACCGGGACCAGGAAAATCGGAGTCAATATAATTGAGAAGTGTAATATACCCCATAAAAGAGGTTTGGGATCGAGTGCCTCTGCAATAGCCGCATCACTTAAAATTGCCGATTTTTTAAGTCAATCTGATCTG
>JASGMR010000045.1 GCA_030156385.1 Kosmotogales bacterium | reverse complement strand
TTTATGTTTATTTTTTTAAATTTCGAACATGAAGATTAAGTTATCGTTTATTTTAGTAGAAAAAAAGTTAACATCCACAATAAAAATTTTTATCTATGTTAATATATTATAGAACTGAAAATTGATTTTTAGTTCACTCCTTTTTTTATTTAGATTTTGAAAAACTGAGCATTTTCTAGTTATTAAAAACCCAGTTAAACTAGGATTGTGCGAAAAGCTGGATTTCTCGATCCAGCTTTTTATTCCCTACCATAATTATAAAAAAATTAAATATGTTTTCTCATATTCAAAAAAATATATTTTAGCTACAATAGCATCTAAAGCTGGACCTATGGTATATACCATATATTTCTATTTCTATAATCGTTTAATTAAAAGACACATAGAGTTTTAATTTTTTTTAAAAAAATACGTGGTATATGAAAATAAGAGATTTTCTACTCTAATTAAAAATAATAGTTTCTAATTAGGTATAATAATTACTGAGTAGATTTGTTTTTATTTTACATACCATATAAAATTGCTATATGGTATATACCACCAGGGGGAATTATGAAGGATACTGATGTCTATTTACCAAAATACAAGCAAATAGAAAAACATCTTATAAAGAAAATAAAATCGAAGAAGTATTCAACGGGAGAAAAGTTACCTTCTGAAAGAGAAATAAGCTCTATGTTCAATGTCAGTAGAATGACCGCAAGAAAAGCTTTAACGGCAATTGTTGATGAGGGTTACGCACAGGCGATCATTGGTAAAGGCACTTTTGTAAAATCCAGTGCAATAAGAAAGAGTTTGACATCTCTGGAAGGCTTTTCAAAAATGTTAAAAGAGAGGGGAAAAACCATTCAATCTATGGTGATAAAGTTTGAAGTTATAGAAGCGGACAGCCATATCGCGAGTAATTTGGATTTACCCATTGGTCAGGAAATTTACAGGCTCACAAGGATAAGAAAGGTCGATAACGAACCGGTGGCACTGGAAGATTGTTATCTTAACAAGTCCCTTTTTCCCGATCTTTTGAAATATGATTTCAGTACAACTTCACTTTTTTCGACGATGAGGGAGATATATAATGTTTTCCCTTTCAAGGGAAGTCAGACGATAGAGATATGTTTGGCAAAAAAATGGTTAGCTGAAAGAATGGAAATAAAATTAAACTCTCCTCTTTTTTTATTTAAAGGTTCCACTTATTCCAGTGACAATACACCCATAGAATATTTAGTGAGTTACATAAGAGGAGATAAATATATTTTTTACAACGAATTAAAAAGTGAAGAAATTTAAATAAATTAAATTGTGTAATTTTTTCATATTATAGTTTTTAAAAATTAATATTGTGGAAGGAGTTTACGATGAATATATCTGAAATATTGAAGGATATAAAGGAAAGTGTTTCAAAAATTGATAACATCATTTTTGTCGGTTGTGGCGGGTCGCTCGCGGCACAATACCCAGCAAAATATTTATTGGAGAATCAATCTGAAAATCTAAAAGTCGGTTATTTTTCGAGTAATGAATTCGTTCATGCTTCTCCGAATTATCTGGGCAAAAGTTCTATAGTTATCACAGTTTCTCATGCCGGCGAGACACCCGAAACTGTTAAAGCAACGAAGCTGGCGAATGAAAAAGGGGCAAAAACGATTTCATTCACATGGAAAAAAGATTCATCACTCGCTAAAGAAGGACAATACGTTGTTATATATGATTGGGGAAAAGATGCGAAGGTGGAAAACAGTAAAATGGGAAAACTTCTTTTCCTGGCATTTGAGATATTAAATGTTTTTGAAAATTATAAAAATTACCAGCAGGCTGTTGATGGTTTCGATAAAATAAATTTAATCGTTCAAAAGGCAAAAAAATATTCCTTGAAAAGAGCTGAGAAATTCGCTGAAAATTATAAAGATTCCGATATCATATACGTTATGTCCAGTGGTGCCAGTACGGGAGCGGCGTATTCATATTCCATCTGCATATTACTCGAAATGCAATGGATCAATTCCGCAGCTATACACTCCGGGGAATATTTTCACGGCCCATTTGAAATCACCGATAAAGAAACTCCTTTTATACTGATGATAAATGAAGGAAGGACAAGACCACTTGATGAACGTGCATTTTCTTTTCTTTCAAAATACGGGGAAAAATTGATTGTTCTCGATGCAAAGGAATTGGGATTGAACACTATAGACGATACTGTGATTGAATTCTTTAACCCGTTATTGTTCACAAATGTTTTGAGATTATACGCAGAGAAATTGGCTGAAAAAAGGAAACATCCTTTATCACAGAGAAGATATATGTGGAAGCTGGAATATTAATAGGAGAATCTGAATAAATGTTTAAAGTGATAGGTATTGGTGACAATGTAGTCGATAAATATATTCATATAAAAACTTATTTTCCCGGTGGGAACGCGTTAAATTTCGCTGTTTATTCGAAAATGTTTGGAATTGAAGCAGCATATATGGGTGTATTTGGTAATGATGAACCTGGCGATCACATAAAAGCGGTTTTAAGCAAAATGGGAATTGATTATTCGCATTCGATCACAAAAGATGGTGAAAATGGTTTTGCCAGGGTTAATCTGGTCAATGGTGACCGTGTATTTTTAAAGGGTAATGGCGGTGGAGTCAGTTCAAAATACCCTTTAAAATTAAGCAATGAAGATCTGGATTATATGAAGGATTTTGATCTGATTCATTCCAGTTGTTATAGTTCCATGGAACCGGAATATTATAAGATAAAAGGATTAAATAAATTTTTCTCATTTGATTTTTCGGATAAAATTTCCGATGATTATTTAAAAGAAATATGCCCAAATATTACATTTGGTTTGTTATCATGCAGTCATTTATCTTTAGAAGAAACAAAAGAAAAGCTCCAGAAGGTCTTGAATTTTGGAAGTAAATACGCTTTAGCGAGCAGAGGAATCGAGGGAGCCCTTTTTTTCGATGGAAACAAATTTTTTACACAGAAAGCTAAATTAGTCGAACCCGTTGATACTCTGGGGGCAGGGGATTCATTTGTAACTGCATTTTTATGTAATTTAGTGAAAAACATGGATCTTTACAGTGAGGACCTTGTCAATAAATCTCTTGAAAGTGGTGCCGAATTTGCTTCAAAAACCTGTATGGTTATGGGAGCGTTCGGTTATGGTAAAAAGTATTAATTAAGTCCAAATGGACAAATCCTAAACAGGAGGGGTAACAAGTGAATAAGAAAATTTTGGTTTTGTTAGTTTTATGTCTTTTAGTAATATCTTCTTTTTTGTATGCAGCGGATGAGAAAGTTCAGATTAAGTTCTTGCACAGATGGACACAATATATGGATTATTTTGAAGAAATAGTTAAAGAATTCGAAGAGGCTCATCCAAATATCGATGTGGAAATGCAGGCAATCTCCAATGATCCTTTCAAGGAAAAGATTAAGATCGTTCTGGGAACAAACGAAGCGCCTGATGTTTTCTTTTCATGGCCGGGAGAATTTACAAACAGATTTATCAGAGCGGATAAAGTATTAGATATCACTCCGTATCTGGAAGAAGATGGATGGCTTGAAACCTTTATTCCTTCACAAATTGCACCATTTATATATGAGGGAAAATATTACGGTACACCTTTCAGATTAGATGGAAAAGTATTCTTCTATAACAAGGTTTTATTCGAAAAGGCCGGTATAGAAAAGGTTCCTGGAACTTTTGATGAATTGATTGAAGATTGTCAAAAACTCGAAAAAATTGGTGTTACACCAATAGCTTTTGGAAATATCAAACCCTGGGCCGTTTCACATTACATAGGCACATTAAATCAGAAAATGGTTACTGATGAAACAAGATACACAGATCTCGACCCTGCAGAAGGAACATGGACAGATCCAGGATACGTTGAAGCACTGGAAAAATATGTAGAATTGATTCCATATTTTAATGATTTTGTCAATGCTTTAACACATGATGATGCAAGAGCAACTTTCTTCAACAGCAATGCTGCTATGATGTATCTTGAGATCGTTGAAGTTCCCGAACTTGAAATGTATGCCGGTGATGAATTGAAAGAAAACTGGGGTGTATTTGTATTCCCTGATATTCCTGAGGGTAAGGGTAATCAGAATTACTTAACAGGATATCCGGAAGGATTTGTTGTATCAGGAACAACAAAACATCCTGAAGAGGCTGTTGAATTTTTGAAATTCCTGACCGGGAAAACTGCCGGAAAATTAGAAGTTGAAATGCTCGGCTGGATAAATGGAATTAAAAATGTTGTAGGTCCTGAAGATAATGTTCCTAAAGGAATCCTGGAAACAGTGGATCTTGTTCTGAATGCTGAAGAAATGGTTAACTGGCTTGATTCCTCTTTGTCTGCAAAAGTATGGGATGCCTATTCTGTCCAGTTACAGATGCTAACCGATGGATACTCAACTCCTGAAAAAGTAATGGAGGCGGTACAGAAAGCTGCTGCAGAAGTAAGAAAAGAATTTGAGTAAAAATTTGCTTTGGGAGACTTATGTCTCCCATTCTACTTTAATTAGGGGTATTTTATGAGGAAGAAAAATAAGACTTATCTGTTATATATATTACCGGCATTATTATTTATTATTATTTTTGTTTATGTTCCTATTTTTCAAAACTTTTATTTCAGTTTATTCAACATGAATTCCTATACCGATAAGTGGACATTTGTTGGATTAAGCCATTATCTGAATATTGTTAAAGATCCGATCTTCTACACTGCTTTAAAAAACAATACTTTATACGCGGTTTTTTCTCTTATATTTCAGGTCGGTTTTGGATTATTTTTAGCAATCTTATTGGATAGTAAATTTGTTGGAAAAAAGTTAAAGGTTTTATTCAGGAACATTTATTTTTTACCTTCTTTAATATCTATTACGGCTGTGGCATTGATGTTCTACTTTATATACAATCCAAACATCGGAATGCTTAATGGTTTTTTAGATATGTTAGGATTAGGTCAGTGGAAAACCGCCTGGCTTGCAAACCCAAATACCGCCATTTATTCTGTTATTGCGATGAGTCAATGGCAATACACCGGATATATTATGGTTCTTCTGTTGGTTGCCATTCAAAAAATACCAAAGGATTTGTATGAAGCCGCCGAAATAGATGGGGCCTCGGAAATTCAAAAAGCCTTTCATATCACTATTCCCGGAGTTAAGGGAATGCTTGTTGCAACATCTATTATCACCGTAATCGGATCTTTTAAGCTCTTTACGGAAGTTTATGTTACCACAGGCGGTGGCCCTTACAATACAACACAGGTACTTGGGACCTACATGTACAGATCAGCTTTTCTATTCGATGAAATGGGTTATGGTTCAGCTGTAGCGGTAATTATATTTATAATTACTTTTACAACATCACTGCTGCAAATAAAATTATCAAATAGAAATAAAGGATGATTTTATGAAGAAAAAGAATACATCGTTTTATATAAATAAGATTTGGATCAATGTGTTATTGTGGATACTTGTAATTGTAGTCATTTATCCGTTGTTCTGGATTTTCATCAATTCGTTGAAAACCAATCAAAATCTATTTATCAATACTTTTAATATACCAACTGATCCCCTATTTAGCAACTATGTGGATGCCTGGAATATGGGACTATCGGGATATTTTCTGAACAGTATAATCGTCGGATCAATTTCAATTCTGGCTACAGTCACAATAGGGGCTTTCTGTGCATATGGGTTATCAAGAGTAGAATCGAAGTGGAAAATGATGATCTATTACCTTATTATAGGTGGATTGTTGCTCTCACCACAATCCGCTCTGATTTCCCTGTACAGAATTCTTGAATTTTTTCACATTTACAACACTTATTTAGCAATGATCCTGCCTTATATAGCATTCAGGTTACCCTTTGCTATCTTTCTAATGTATACGTATTTTAAAGATTTTCCAAAGGAATTGGAGGATTCGGCACTCATTGATGGCTGTACTACTTTCACTACTTTTACAAAGATTGTTATACCGATAAGTAAACCTATATTATCCACAGTATCAATAATGACCGCCATATTCGTTTGGAATGAATTTTTATTTGCCATGGTTTTCTTGGAAGACAGCAAACTGTACACTATTCCAATTGGTTTATACAATTTTAAAGATGCTCTGACAACTAACTGGACAGTGTTATTAGCAGGGATAATCATTGCTACCGTACCAATCATAATTTTATTCTTGTTTATGTCCAAATCGTTCATAAGAGGTTTAACAGAAGGAAGTGTCAAAGGTTAATATATAATATGAGGTGAAAAAATGGTAAAAAATGATAATGAAATTTACAGAGCTATACTTGAATACGGTTTAGCTCAAAGAGAAGTTGTAGAAAAAGTAGTCGATGAATCATTGAGTAAAATCAATCTGAAAAATATTTTCCTGATTGGTTGTGGTGGATCGTTCGCTGTAATGCATCCATGTAAGTACATTTTGGAAACAAATTCCAATATACCTGTTTTCATTTATAATTCAAGCGAATTCAACACAATTCAACCGCTGAACTTTTCAAAGGATTCGTTGGTTATTTTATCATCGTATTCCGGAAAAACTCCCGAGACAGTGGAGGCCGCTAATATTGCAAAAAAAGCTGGAGCACCAACAATAGGGTTCACTGGTTTTGCTGACTCTCCATTGGGACATGCCGTTGATCATGTGTTTGAAAACAACGCGGAAACCGGCGTAACAGATTCAAAAATAATTCTTCTTTATCAGATCATTTTCAACATATTGAAGAAACATGAAAATTTCGATAAATATGAAGAAATAATAAAGGCCCTCAACACATTACCGGATAGCTTAGTGAAAATAAAAGAAAGTGTTGAAGCATATGCAGAAAAATGGGCAGAAGAAAATATGGATACCGACCTTTTCTTTACTCTCGGAACAGGCGTTCTCTGGGGAGAAACATATTCATTCGCAATTTGTATTTTGGAAGAAATGCAATGGATGAAGGCACAACCTGTTGATGCGGGAGAATTTTTCCATGGTTCATTCGAAATTGTACGTGAAGATACTCCCAACTTACTTCTCTTCAAAGGAGAGGATAAAACAAGGCCTGTTGCAGAAAGGGTAGAAAAATTTATAAATAAATATTCAAAAAAATATACCATCATCGACACAAAGGATTACCCGCTACCGGGTGTTCCGGAAGAATTCAGAGGATATGTATCTCCGCTCGTGATATCAGCCGTGCTGGATAGATTTGGTAAACATCTGGCTGACAAAAGAAATCATCCTTTAAAAACAAGAAAATATATGGGAATTGTCGATTATTGATATAATTAAATTCGTTTTAAAGAGATATGCGTTTGCATATCTCTTTTTTTATGATTGTTTTTATTTAAATTAGATTGGAAAAACTCTCTATGATTGCCGAAACAAGTATTTTTATCACTTTAACTACAAGAGTTCAGCATTTATTTTCATTTCTACGTGGGAAAAATTACTTCATTCATAAAAAATTAGCGTTTTATCTATCCACTTCTTAATTCGATCTATTACACACATAAAATCAAAGTTTTCAAAGAACATTCAAATATCACGAAGTTTCCGCTCTCAATTTTTTTGCTGTCTTTTCCCATTTTCCGCCCAAAACTCTGAAAACTTTGAGTACAGTTCTCAGTATCATATCTCCAATCATTCCGATCCATGCTCCCAGTAAACCCATTCCAAAAAATTTGACTAATACAAACCCCACAGGGATTCTTATTAACCACATTGCGAGCATTGAAGTTATCATTGGAAATCTGGTATCTCCAACTCCTCTTAAAACTCCCGCAGAAACAAAATCGATTGCCTGTACTATCTGAAATAAACCGATAATTTTAACCGGCAAACTGGCAATCTGTATTATTTCGGCCTCATCGGTAAAGATTTTAATCAATAACTCGGGAAACAAAAAAAGACATGTTCCAATTGCAACACTAATAACAGTTCCTATAATCCATCCCTGTCTCAGTGTACCCATTACCTTATTTATTGCACCTTTGCCGTTATAATTTCCTGCAATGGCTGTTACAGCCACCATTAAACCAAGTTCAGGCATAAAAGCTATTGATTCCACCCTTATTCCTATTCTGTGTGCCGCATATGCCATCGCACCCGCGTACAGTAAAATATTTGCAAACACCAAAACTCCTATGGAAAAAGAGAGCCTTTCAATAGCGATAGGCATTCCCACTGAAAGTACACCTTTTATTCTCTTTAAACTGGTTTTTACAGGTTTAAGGTTTATCGAAATTTTTTGATTTTTGAATAGCATTATGAGAAGAATAATTGAACCGATCACTCTCGAAAAAACCGTAGCTGAGGCCGCTCCCTTCACTCCCAATTCGGGGAAACCCCATTTTCCATAAATTAACACGTAATCGAGGAAAATATTTATCACATTAGAAATGAATGCCATTATCATCGGTGATTTTGTGTCACCGGCACCCCTTAAAGTAGAGCTTATTATTATCATAAAACTGAGGCCGGGCATTCCGGATAATATTATTCTCAGATATTCCTGAGCTGATTCCCGTACAAATACTTCCGCTCCGGGAAAAAACCAGTCTATCAAATTATTGGAGAGAATTACCGTGCAGGTTAATAAAATGCCTGATGCTGCGGCCAAATATATTGAAAGCCACGCGATCTCTTTGGTGAGTAAACTGTTGTTTGAGCCTATACTATTTGAAATAAAAACCATTGAACCGATAGAAATAGCTATTAACAATGCCTGAAAAATAAAAATCACTTGATTTGCTGCACCAACACCACTTATCAACCGCCAGTCATAATGTCCTAAAAAGGCAGTATCTGCAACTTGCAATAACATTTGTAATACATTTTCTCCTATGGCCGGTAAGGCAAGAACTATCAATTTCTTTCTTATTTCTGCGGCTTCTTCATGAGTTAAATAGTTTTTAAATGGATTGTATTTCAAATCAAGGCTCCTTTTTTGTTTGTATTCCTAATAAATTATACTTGTTTTCACTCGGTTTTTTAACATCATAATATTATTAAATTATGTAATATAAATAATAATTAGATTAAATGCAAAAAAATATATTCACTAAAAATCGCATTTTATCCGGTTATTCTTTTGTATTTATAAAATCGGTAATATAGACATTTTTACAGCTATCTAATTAAACAAATTTGTATCGATAAAGAAATTTTATTTTTATTATAATGTATCTTAAACGCCATTAAAAATCCTGTTATAATGAATTTGAAAATTGAATATCTACCTCCGGAGTTACAGGTGTCGTTCTGGAAAAGTTTCTACGGTTTTTTGATCTGACCTATGAGAAGAGATCAAATCATTAAAAGTTATTTTTCTGTTTACGAGTAATAGGAAAATCGGTGAGAAACCGATACGACCCCGTCACCGTTACCGAGGACGAAATTTACAAAATGCCACTGTGAAGGAATCTGTTTTATGGGAAGGCGTAAAGAGTAGGATGATTCGGAAGTCGGTAAGCCTGCCTTAATTCTTGTGTAGATGATGTTTCTCGCGGGAGAAACCAATACAAAAAGGGAGGATTTTTATGAAAATTCAGGAATACCTTGCCAAGGGTATTTTAGGTTCATATGGTATCACCGTTCCATCTTCTAAGTTTTTTTCTTCTTATTCAGGTAGTGATTCCCCATTTTTACCCTGTGTTTTAAAATCACAAGTATTAATAGGCAGCAGAATGAAAAACGGCGGAATACTTTTTGCCGATAATCAGGAAGAATTTAAATCTAAAATGTCGATTTTAATAAACAAACCGATCAAGGGCACGAAACCCGAAGGAATTCTTGTCGAAAAAAAACTGGAAATAAAACAGGAATATTATTGTTCCATTTTTATCAACAGACTGGAAAGGGACATTTTTCTCAGTTTTTCAGAGTGCGGTGGCATAAATATTGAGGAAAATACCGATTCACTTAAAACAGGAAAATATGAAGATATGGTTGATTATATTTCCGAAAAATACAATCAGGATTTCGTAAAAATCGTAAAAAGTTTAAAAAAAATAATGGAAAAGGAAGATGCCACATATATTGAGATAAACCCCATTGCTTTGACTGTTGAATCAAAACTTGTGGCACTCGATTGTGTGATGGACCTCGATGAAAATGCTTATTTCAGAAACGGTCATCTCAAAAATTATATGAACCTGAGTGATCAAAAAGAACAATTCCATTATGTGAAACTAGATGGAGATATAGGAATAATAGGTTGTGGAGCCGGAATAGTAATGGCAACCATGGATGCAATAAGTATGAAAGGGGGCAAACCTGCAGATTTTCTTGACATCGGCGGGGGAGCGGAGAAAGATATAACTCTTAATGCATTGAAAATGCTTTATGATAGTGGTATTAAAAGGATCGTTATGAATATTTTCGGGGGCATCACAAATTGTGATGAAATTGCTAAAGCCGTTATCGAGTTTAAAAATGAAAACATCGATGCTTCCATTTTTATAAGGCTGGCCGGGAATAACTCGGAAATAGCAAAAAGAATGCTGGAAAATGCGGGAATAAAGACTTATGAATATATGTATGAAATGGTAAATTCATGTATGGAAGAGGTGAAATGCAATGCTTGAAGGAAACGAAAGAGTGTGCGTTCAGGGAATAACGGGAAAATATGGAAAATTCCATACGAAAAAAATGAAAGATTATGGTACCAACATAGTTTGTGGTGTTTCACCAAACAAAACTGTAAGCGAAGTGCATGGTGTAAAAGTTTACAGTGATATGCAAAGCGCGGTGAACGAAACCGGTGCTGATACAACTATCCTTTTCGTACCCGCAAAATTTGTGCTGAATGCTACAATGGATGCCATCAATTCGGGAATAAAAAAAATAATAATTATTTCAGAACATGTTCCGCAACTCGATTCTTTAAAAATTATCAAAAAAATGAGTGAAATAAATCATAATCACCATAATGATAAGATAACAATAATTGGCCCAAATTGTCCCGGAATTATGATACCTGATGTAATAAAGGTCGGTATCATGCCCGAATCCGCCTTTAAAAGCGGGGATATTGCAATAATATCCAGAAGTGGAACTCTCATGTATGAAGTTGCAAAACATCTTTCAACCAGGAGTACGGGAGTAAAGATTGCTATGGGACTTGGTGGTGACCCCATTATAGGTACTAACATAGCCGAGGCTATGGATTACGTTATTGAAAAAAATATCCGTAAAGTCGCAATCATCGGTGAAGTTGGTGGAAATGATGAGATTTCCGGTATAAAAAAAGCGTTGGCAATGAATTACAATGGCAACATACAAACTTTTTTTGCAGGACGTACGGCTCCAAAAGGTAAAACGATGGGGCACGCAGGGGCAATCATTAAAGGATTTGAAGAAACCATCGAGCATAAAGAACAGGTACTTAATGAAATGGGAATAAGAACGATAAAAAAAATTGATGATCTGTTTATCCGCGTATGAGATAACTATTTATTCTAAAATTCATTGAAAAGGTGGCGAAAAATATATTTTTCAGAAAAGCATTTTGGTTTGTTGATAATTAATATAAAAAATCATCTGTGTTTAAATATATTTTGAGGGAAATATATTTTTAAACTTTTAACATGTAAGATTATCTATATAAAAAAGATTTTCTTCACATGATATATTATATGTTAATAAAAATTGTTTTATTCAATCACAAAAAATCCTGTTCTCACATATACGTGGATCTGGGAAAATTTGAGGAGAAAGAATGGCATATTTGTTTTGGATTATTGCATTAGTGTTGTTTTCAAGTCTTGAGGTCGTTTCCAAACCCATAATGAGTCTTGTCAATCCATATATGATGACCTTTATGAGATTCTTCATAGGTGGATTATTTTTATTTATTATTTCTCTTTTTATGAAAAAGAGTAAAAGTGCAAAGATGAACAAGAAAGATTTTCTGATTGTAATTCTTATAGGATGTCTGAACTGTATTATTTCCATGACTTTACTTCAACTTTCAGTGAAAGCCGGTAATGCTTCATCTGCCGCCGTTCTCATATCAACCAATCCCATTTTTACGGCTATTTTTGCTGCGATCATTATTAAGGAAAATATCAATCAAAGAAAAAAAATTGGAATAACAATCGGATTGGTGGGAATATTAATTTTTGGATTTGGAATGATTGAATTTGGAATGGTTGAAGGCGATACAATATCAAGCATAATTTTCGGATTATCCTCTGCCGTAACCTTTGCATTGTACTCTGTTTTAATGAAAAAATACACGGGTAAATACGGAGTTCTGAAATGTACTGCATATTCATCTTTTTTTCCAAGTATAATCTATGGGGTCATAATTTTTATATCCGGTAATTTCAAAATCAATACGTTGGGTACAAAAGAATGGTTAATAATTGTATATCTTGGAATATTTGTAACCGGCATTGCTTATTACGCTTTGCTTGAAGCCGTAAACAGACTCGGTGCATCAACCGGTATGAGGCTCTTTTATGTTAAACCCGTACTGGCAACAATTTTCGCTCTCATATTTTTAAATGAACCGATAAGTTTTATAAAATTACTTGGAATGGGAATAATTATATTTTCATTATTCTTATAGCAAATAGAATAGAAAGAGATTAATAAAGCAATTATTATCATTCTTCGATAACTGAATAAATCATACAAAGATCCTCGGGAGAAAAAACTTTTCTCCCGTTTTTATTGTACCGATATTCAAAATATGAATACAAATAGAGAGCTCATGCGATATCATTAGTTATTGCCGATAAAAATGGTAATATATAAATGTATAAAAGAAGAGAGGTGAAGTTTATGATTTATTATATAATTATAATTTCTATAATTGCTTTATTTGTTTTCTTCATTGGTTTGAGGATTTATAATGAAAATGAATCCGATTTAACAAAAACAGTTATTGAAAACGAGACGATAGATTTCTCGAAAAGTTCCAATTCAAAAACAGAAAAAATTATCATAAATCCCGATGCATATTCTTTACCCGCTGAAGAAGAAATAAAAGCATTATTGAATGATTTACAATTCGATGTAACACAGAATTGTGGTACAGAAAGAGCGTTTGAAAATGAATATTGGAATAATTACGAAAAGGGAATTTATGTTGACATTGTGACTGGAGAACCGTTATTTTTTTCTTCGGATAAATTTAAATCCGGTACTGGTTGGCCAAGCTTTACAAAACCAGTGAGTTCTGATGTTGTAACATTAGTAGAAGATAATTCACTGTTTATGTCACGAATTGAAGTTAAAAGTAGAATAGGAAATACACACCTGGGTCATGTTTTTGAAGATGGTCCCGATGAAGAAGGTGGTTTAAGATATTGTATAAACAGTGCTGCAATAAGATTTATCCCATACGATGAAATGAAAAAAAATGGTTATGAACATCTAATGAAATATCTTGATCAAGTCAAATAAATAATATTTTAAATATAAGACACAAAAATGCCTTTTTATAAACTTCGGACCCCGAATAAGGGGGTCCGATTAAAAAAATTAACTGGGTGTAGGATAATCAAACATGGGTAACTTCAGAAACAGATCTATTTATAAAAACCCATATCAGATAAATAATAACATAAAAATTTTAATCGTTTAACCGCCCAAATAATCACAAAAA
The DNA here is from genome assembly GCA_030156385.1 of Kosmotogales bacterium. GTDB lineage: Bacteria > Thermotogota > Thermotogae > Petrotogales > Kosmotogaceae > JASGMR01. The sequence continues at coordinate 2,417 of JASGMR010000045.1, read as the reverse complement.
ATATACTCATAAAATTACGATACCTGTGATCAATTATTCAAAGGCAATATAGAATATTAATAAAATATGTTTAAATAACTATTACTTATTTGAAAAAAAAATTTATCATACACGCATAATTAAAAAAAAATTTCATGCAATTCTGAAAAACATTTTTTGTTCATGAGAGAAATATTCTCTTTATTGATAAAACTAAATGCTTATTCCGATGTATTTATCTGGCGGCATAATCAAGAATTTTGATAAATTATTATGAAAAATTTCAAAATATTCTTTAGTGGCCAACCCGTGGGAAATTTCATCTTCAAATTCCCAATATAGAATATATTTAACAGATTTTACAATCCTTGTAATTCTTAGGGCCGGCTTTCCTGCTCTGATTGATTCCATATCTTTTATTCTGTGTGTTCGTTTTATTATTTTCAAATTGATGAGTCCGGCATAATCTTTAAAATGGTCTCGCAAATTATTAATTTCACTTTCGAATTTATCCAATTTGGTTGGATTTACCTGAAATATGCTGACCTCCCCAAAATTCATTGTTCATTTCTCCTTATTAATTTTATCCAATATTTTTTTGTTTTCAGGATTCATTTGAAATGGTTTATTCAACAATTCACAATAATATTCTTCACACTGACCGCAATTAACGATTTCTCTTTTTATTCCACATTTACGTATTTCACATACATCACAAAACTTAAAAATTTCTTCTTCATTACCAGAACATCCAAAACATAAAATATCCTTTTTTTCTAAATGAAAATCTTCAGAATCGAATTCTTTTGCCAATTTTTCTTTCAATGCGCTGTCATTTTCTATCGATGCTTTGTATATTTCACATTCTGAACATAAAAGCCCACAATATGAAACCCTATTCATTCATCTCAACTCCTTTTTAAGATATGAGCATAGCTATAAATTTACTTAAACTTCATATATTTTCATAATACAATTACTGCTTATAATAATTAAATTAAAAATTATCGATTATAAAAAAAGGATCTTTTCAATTTGAAAAGATCATCAATATTTTATCTAATTTTGTAATCCCAAAGGGAAGTTACTATAACTTCTTTTCCCTCTTCTACAGAAACATTCAGAAGAGGAAAAGGTATATCTTCATTTAAAACCCAGTATTTTACTATTTGATCTTCGTCATCATAACAAACTATTTTTTCACCAGTATATGTTTTATTTTTGCTCTGTACAGTCACCTGGCCTTCGTACTTTATTTTCCCACCCATCATCATTAAGTTTGTGGTTACCATATCATTAAAATTAATTTGCGAAAGTACCATTGAACTCACAAAATCAAAAAGTGTATAAAAGCTTAATGTGGTGGATTGACCAAAAATTATGGTCTGATCAATTGTCGCATCTTCCGGTAAATCATACATAGTTTCATTGACTATTGAATATCCAGTATCTGTTTTTTCAACTTTAACACCATAAATAATTTCTTCGATACCACTTCCATCATCAAGACCGGTTGTTTTAAAATAAACATATTCAACATCCGAATAATCCTCCAAAACTGCCCATGAAAAACCTGATACAAAGAAAAACAAAACAACAGCTGCAAGAACTAATTTTTTCATTTTACTACCTCCTATACCAATTTATATGGTGATAAATAGTATCTCACTTTTCATAAACAGTCTAAATATATGTTTGTTTCAAAAAACCGATCATTGCAAATCAAATGTCATTATAACCCATTTTTTATAAAAATAATTCATATTTATAAAATATATTAAATTTTGAAAGATAAATTTTAAATTAGAAATTAAGTAAGAAAAAATCTTCTATCAATTTAAGTAAAATTACATTCAATTTTAAAAGTTACTAAATTACATTTCAACAAAACCTATACCTATGGACCCCGGGCCAGAATGTGCACCTATCACTGTTCCTAATAGACCAGTACTTATTTTTATTCCTTTTCCCAGAGTGTCTTTGAGTAATTTTACAATATAGGTCTCATCTTCTTTGCACAACGCCTGTTGAGTACAGATGATGGTTTTATCAGGATTTTTTATTCGCGATGAAGCAATATTTGTCATTTTCTCAAGGGACTTTTTTCTTCCCCTCACAACTTTTATTGGCTTAACAACACCATTCACAAATTCCGAAATTGGTTTTATATTTATAAGTTTTCCAAGAAAAGCGGAGGCTCCCCCAATTCTTCCACCGGCTTTCATATATTTGAGAGTTTCAACAGTAAAAAGCGTGGACATGCTGGATATCATTGAGGTTATCTTTTTGGATAGATTATTCAAATTATCACACCCGTTTTTTATTGATTTTGCTATACCAATTTCCAACGCGGCCTGTCCACATGTACAGCTTTTTGAAGATATAACCCTGATGTCAACATCTCTCTTTCTTTCTTCATAGATATCTTTAGCCAAACA
>JASGMR010000044.1 GCA_030156385.1 Kosmotogales bacterium | reverse complement strand
CATTATTGTGTTTCTTTTCACTTTTTCCACCTCCAATATTTAAAGAATTTTTGCCAGTTTTTCAATTTGGTTTGATTGAATTAATAAAGAAATTTCATTTAAATAATCAATAGACTCTTTTAAATCCTGTAAAATATTCATCTTGTTCTTTTTCACAATTTCCAACACCATTTCTTTGTTCTGATTACTTAATCTGGATGTAGATTTATAACCGGGACCGGAAAAATTACTGAATTCATTTCCAATTTTTTTTGCGGTGCATGAGATAAAATATGTTGTATGACTTATTTTTGATAAAATAAAATCGTGTTTTTCAGGAGTAATCCATTTTGGATAAGAACCAAGTTTTTTAACAAATTCTTCTATAATTTTCATTTTTTTTTCACTTATCCGTTCATTTTTTGAAAGAAAAAATATCTTTTCATCAAATAACTGAATGTCCCAGCCCAGATATCCTGAATATTCATTACCCGCCATTGGATGCCCTGATATCCAGTCGATATCAAGATTTTTAGCTAAATCAAACATTGGTTTCATAACACTCGCTACATCAATAACGGGTGTGTCAAAACTATAATTTTTAATTATTTCTTCCTCGACGTTCATAGGAGTACAGATTACTACCAAATCTCCTATTGGGATATTTTTGAAAGTTTCGATATCGAGTTCTTTTAATCTTTTATTTATTTCGATATCAGGGTCATGAACTTCTACCCAAATATTTTCAGATTTAAGTTTTAATGCCATTGACCCTCCTATTGTTCCACCTCCAAAAATCGAAATTCTCATACACTTTCTCTATTAAACTTCTCCAGAGCATTTTTCCTTAAATTGGCTGCCCTGTGAAGATAAACAAATTTTTTGGTATCAGATTCGCAATTAACTATTATTCTTATAATTTTTTCAGGAGAATTGGTAAAGTATGCTTCCTGAAAACACATTATTGAAAGATTATCAATATTCAGATATTTTCTTATAACAGTGGCCGGGTTGAATGATTTGATGTCGTTTGTGACTGATAGGATTACAGAAATTATCCTGTTTATTTTATTTTGTTTGACAATATTTTCAATTAACTCCTTTGATTTATCAATTATTTCCTTTGGGCAGTCATTTTCAACTGATGTAGCTCCTCTTATTGCTTCAAACATATTTCCTCCAATATAATAAAAAAGGATCTCCGCCAAGGAGACCCTTCTTTGTTTGTCTCCGGTAAGCAAAACAGCACTTACCGGGATAAATATTCACCGATAAGTACTGTTTATATAAAAGTAAGCGAAAAAACCATAATTTTTCTTCATAATTAAAACCTCTAAATTTTTATTGAATTAATGATACTACATAAAAACGGTTAAAGTCAAGGAGAAAACTCAAAAATTTTGAAAATTAGAAATTTTTTATTTCATTTAAAGTGAAAGATGAATTCGCTCCCTGATGCCCACAAATGTAAGCTCCTAGTTTGTTTCCAAACAACAGACAATCATAAAGATCATTGCCAAGCATATGTGAAAACAAAAATCCCGCATTGAATGCATCGCCGGCACCTGTGGTATCTATAACTTTTGTTTTAAAAGGTTTTGCGGTATGTTCATTGGCCATGGAACCATTTTTACCCAACGTTTTTACCAGGATTTTTGAGTTTGAAATTCCGGTTTTTTTGAAGTGGTTATGTTCTTCTTCATTGAATATGAGTATATCAATTCTTTTGGATAAATCCATTATATTTTTCGATTGTTCGAATGTAACTATACCACCCGGATTATAACTGGCTTCTTCATATTTGTCTTTTTGATTCAAAATATATTCCGCCTGAATAGTGCCGAGCCCTGCGAGATGAACGAGATCATATTTCTTTTTTAAGTCCGGGAAATACTCTTCATTGGCTCCACGATAGGTTGATAAATGACGCCGGCCGTCTTTTTTAACATCAATAAAACAAAAACCGGTTTTTGTTTCATCTTTTATTGTTATGAATTCCGTGTTGATTTTATATTTGTTTAATTTTTGAATCAAAATTTTTCCGAATTCATCATTTCCTACAGCACCATATATATCCACATTAATACCCAGGTTTGAAAGAGAAATTGCAGTGTTCGCAGCGGTACCTCCCAGAGAAATTTTTATTTCTTTTATTCTATTCTCTTCGGTATTTTCAGAAATAGAACTTATTGCGTTTACGTCAAAATTTATGTTGCCTATCACTGCGATTTTCATCATAAATCTGGAATATAACCTTTAAATTGAGATTTATAAAGCATTTCGTAATGACCGTGATTGGCCATTAATTGCTCATGGTTTCCTCTTTCAATTATACCCTTTTCTGTGATAACGAGTATCTCGTCCGCGTTCTTTATCGTTGATAATCTATGAGCAATTACCAGCGTAGTTCGCCCTTTTGAAAGCTCTTCAAATGATTTTTGAATTTTTAATTCTGTTTCGTTATCCAGAGCTGATGTTGCTTCATCTAATATTAAAATCGGAGGGTTCTTTAAAAAAACTCTGGCTATTGATATTCTTTGTTTTTGACCTCCGGATAATAACACACCGCGTTCTCCAATGTATGTATCATAGCCGCTATCTAAAGTCATTATAAAGTCATGAATCTCAGCCTTTTTTGCGGCTTCTATTACTTCATCATCGGTTGCATTGCCTTTACCGTATGAGATATTATCTTTGATTGTTCCTGCAAATAGGAAAACATCCTGTTGAACAAACCCTATGGCTCCTCTGAGCGATTCCAACTTTACTTTTCTTATATCTATATCATCGATCAATATTGAGCCGGAATCAACATCGTAAAATCTTGGTATCAGATGACATATAGTTGTTTTTCCCCCACCTGACGGACCGACAAGAGCGATGGTTTTTCCGCTTTCAATATCGAAATTAATATTTGAAACCACTGGTTTTCCTTTTTCATAAGAGAAAGAAACATTATCAAAAATAATATTTCCCTTTATTTTGTTCAATTTTATTGCACCGGACTTATCGACTATTTCCGGTTTTATATTCATTATTTCAACGTATCTCTCAAATCCCGCCATACCGGCCTCAAACTGCTGAGAAAACTGCATCATTCTTCTGACCGGTTGTAAGAATAATTCTATATAGAGGAAAAATGCGACGAATGTTCCCAGCGATATGTATCCCTTGAATGTAAAATAACCTCCCAGACCCAGAACAGTTACTTTTAATAGATTTGAAAGAAAATTAATGCCCGTCATCATTTGAGACATGGCTTTATAGGCGTATTCTCTGGCCTCTTTGAATTCAATATTACCGTAATCAAATTTTTGACTTTCAAAATCTTCATTAGTGAATGACTGTGAAACTCTGATTCCTGAAATACTGTTTTCAAGCTGAGCATTGACATTGGCAATCTTTTTTCGTACTTTTTTAAAAGCCTTTGACATATTTTTGCGTGCCCATATTCCATACCACAACATTATAGGTACGTATGCGAAAACCATTATTGTGAGCAATACATTTGTTTGTACTAGTATGATAAACGATCCTACAAAAATCACAGCGGAAATGAAGAGGTCTTCAGGTCCATGATGCGCAAGTTCTGCAATTTCTCTTAAATCGTTTATTATTCTCGACATTATTTTTCCGGTTCTGACTTTATCAAAATAACTGAAAGAAAGTGTCTGCAGGTGGGAAAATATTTTTTTTCTCATATCGTATTCCATTCTGACTCCAACAACATGTCCCCAGTAATTAACTATATAGTTAAAAATGGCTCTGAATGAAAAAAGAACGATTAAAATAACTGCGGTTATTAAAAGACTTTTCATTTTAGAATTGGGTATATAATCGTCTAAAGCTAATCTGGTAAAACTTGGGAAGACTAGATCTATTCCTGAAATCAGAAAAGCGCATACCATATCTAAAATGAACAATTTCATATGCGGCTTATAATATTTGACAAATTCTCTTATTAAATGGAATCTTTTCAAAATTTACCTCCAATTTGTGAGTCAATATAAAGAATATGATATTTAATTAGTTTTGTCAAATAAAAAATTTGTAACTATCACAATCAAATGATCTTAAAAAAACATTTATAAAGTTTACATAAATCTTCCGTAATGCTTTTCATGGTAAAATATATCAAGAGATTTGTATGGAAGAGGTAATTGAAATGATTAAATATTTTCAAACTGAAGAGGGTGTTTTAAAAAGAGTAGATGAAGCGAAAAAAAAGTGCTGGATATATGTGGAGAAGCCTCAGGAAGATGAGATTAACTTATTAAAGTCTATGAATATTGAAGAGGATTTTATTTATGATTCTCTTGATCCGGATGAGAGATCAAGATTTGAAAAAGATGAAGATATAATATATGTTATTTTTCGAATCCCTTTATTTGATAATGAAGATAGTGATGTTCCATATAAGAGCATTCCGATGGGCATTGTGATAACTTCAGACGCATTTATTACTATAGTATCGCAGCAAAATGATATTTTGAACGATTTTCTGAGTATGAAAACGAGGAATTTTTCAACTAATAAACATAATCAATTTTTGTTGAAAATTATAGAACGCGCTACTCTTTATTATTTAAAATACTTGAAAGAAATAAAAAGAATTTCGGATGAAATTCAGAATCAGTTACATGGTACCCCAAAAAATGAAGAAATAATAAGATTACTTAATTATGAAAAGTCTTTAGTTTATTTTAAAACGTCGTTAACTACCAATGATATCATGTTCGGAAAGCTTCAAAGAGCCGAAATATTAGCGCTTTTTGAAGAGGATGAATGGTTATTTGAAGATATAATAATCGATAATAAGCAAGCGATAGAAATGTCGAAAATTTATTCTGAAATATTGACCGTTATGTTGGAAACCTTCAGTTCTGTTATTTCAAACAATCTGAATTTAGTGATGAAGATCTTAACAATAGTTACATTGATTCTTCAAATTCCAACTTTAGTCGCTTCAATATATGGAATGAATATAGTTCTTCCCATGCAGAATTCCCCATTCGCATTTATAATAACTATGAGCATTTCATTTGCCACGGCCGTTATTTTAGGTTTTGTACTTTTCAAAGGCAGATGGTTTAAATAAAAAAAGAGCTGATAATCAGCTCTTTTTTATACTCCCAAAAATGCCTCTTTAACCTTAGAATTTGACAGAAGTTTATCGGATGAATCACTTAAAGTAATATTCCCGGTTTCTAATACGTATCCATGACTCGATATCTGCAGTGCTTTCGCAGCATTTTGTTCGATTAAGAGAATGGTTACTCCCTTTTTATTCAATTCTTCTATGGAATCAAACACTTCATCAACCAGAATAGGGGCAAGTCCCAAGGAGGGTTCGTCTAGCATAAGCAGTGAAGGGCTGGACATCATGGCTCTTCCGATGGCCAACATCTGTTGTTCTCCGCCGGAAAGCGTTCCACCGAGTTGTTTCATCCTTTCTTTTAATCTTGGAAAAAGATTAAAAACAATCTCCAGATCCCCTTTTATTTTCGCTTTATCTTTTGAAGAATATGAACCCATATTCAGATTTTCCAGAACCGTTAACTCGGGGAAGATTCTTCTGCCTTCAGGAGATAGGCTTATACCCAAATGGTTTATTTCGTGAGAGGGAAGTCCGTTTATTTTTTTATCGTTAAACAGTATTTCCCCCTTTATCGGTTTTAGTAATCCTGCGATAGTGGATACCGTAGTGGTTTTGCCTGCTCCGTTGGCCCCGATTATTGTAATTATTTCTCCTTTCGGTACTTTCAAACTTATTCCCTTCAGAGCTTTTATTGCACCGTAGTTTACATGCAGATCCTTTATTTCAAGAATGTTAGCTGACAATTTTTCTCCACTCCTTTCCAAGGTAAGCTTCGATTACTTTTGGGTTACTTTGGATTTCAGAGGAATTTCCTTGTGCGATTAATTTTCCATAATCCAAAACGAGTATTCTTTCGCAAACACTCATTACTACCTTCATATCATGTTCAATGAGAAAAACTGTGAGATTATATTTATCTCTGATATTTTGTACTAATTTCATAAGCATCTTACTCTCGGTTGGATTCATGCCTGCGGCGGGTTCATCAAGCAATAAAAGTTCTGCCCCCGTTGAAATTGCTCTTGCTATTTCAAGAAGTCTTTGTTTTCCATAAGGAAGTGAACCCGCCTGGTGATTTATCTCTTCTTTAAGTCCCAGATCGTACAATAAGTTGAGAGAATCATCCCTTATTTTTTTCTCCATTTTAGAATAACCTATTCTGAATGTATTTTTCCAAAACCATTTGTATGAAGAATCATAAGGTTTTTCTCCCGCCTCTTTTCTGTCCTTTTCTCCATCTTTTGTGACTAAAATATGATGTTTGGCTACCATAACATTTTCTAATACAGTCTGTTCCTTGAATAATCTTATGTTTTGAAAAGTTCTGGCAATTCCCATGTGTGTTAATTCATAAGGTTTTTTCTTATTTATTATGACATCTTTATAGTAAATGTCTCCATACGTGGGTACATATTCGCCCGTTATTACATTAAAAACAGTTGTTTTTCCCGCTCCATTGGGGCCAATTAAACCGAGAATTTCCCTTTTGTTGATATCGAATGTCACATCGTCAACAGCTTTCAGTCCCCCAAACTGCATAGTAACATTTTTTAGTTTTAAGATAGGATCACTCATCATTTATCACCTTTTCTATGAAAAAGACTAAAAACATTGTTCCATGTGATTTCTTTTCGTCCCAGAATGCCCTTTGGTCTTAGAATCATTATCAAAACGAAGAGCGCTGAAAAGATCAACATTCTCATTCCGGATATTCCGGCTATTTCAAAATTGAAGATCTTTATCGGTTCTTCAAAAAATCTCAAAACTTCGCTTAAAATTGCAAATAGACCGGCCCCTATTATTGCGCCGCTTATACTTCCCAGTCCACCGATCAGAACCATTATTAAAATATTAAATGTCAGCATAATTCCTATGGTATTCGTTCGGGGATCAATCGTAGTTAGCCAGTGAGCGTAGAGAGAACCTGATATTCCTGCAAAAAAGCCTCCAAGGACGAAGGTGATTAGTTGATGTTTGTATACATTTATTCCCATAGAAGCCGCTGCAATTTTATCCTCTCTTATAGCTCTCAGGGCCCTTCCAAAAGTTCCATTTACATAACTTGCGATGACTATGACCGTTACAAGCAGCCAACCCCATGCCCACCAGATATTTGTATATGAGGGAATGGATTTTAGGCCTAAAGCTCCATTGGTAACGGAGGTCAGGTTCAGTGCAAGAATTCTGATGATTTCAGCGAATCCTAAAGTAGTGATTGCAAAATAATCTCCTGAAAGTCTCAGAGAAGGCCATCCGACTAAAAAAGCGAATATAGCTGCTACGATACCCCCGATAATAGTAGCGAACAGAAAGGGCATTTCTATTGAATTAAAAGGCCATATTACCTTTTGAATTATGAAAATGGCTTCTTTTTGATAAATAGACATCGTCAGCAGTGAAGAAATATAGGCACCTACAGCAATGAATCCGGCGTGTCCGAGAGAAAGTACACCTGACACACCATTGATAAGGTTTAAACTAACCGACATTATTCCATAAATTCCTATTAAAGTTATTATTCTGACTATATATGAATTGAGATTTTCTTTTGCCGTGAATAATAATAATATTATTACCGCTATAAAAATAATCGTAAGAAAAAATTGAGTTTTTTTATTTAATTTGATCACGTTTATCACACCTTCTTAATTTCTTTTTGTCCCATTAAACCGGAAGGCTTCACAGATAACACTACTATTAATATTAAAAAAGCGAAGGCATCTTTATAACCGGCTAATGATGGAAAAAATCCGACGATCATGATTTCCAGAACACCGAGGATCAACCCTCCAACGACGGCACCAAAGATTGATCCGATTCCTCCAAGAATGGCTGCGATAAACGCTTTAATACCAGGTAAAAATCCCATATAAGGCCATAATTGAGGATATCTTATCGCCCAAAGTATCCCGCCAATTCCAGCTAAAGCTGATCCCAAAGCGAAGGTCATCCCAATGATATTATTAACGTTGACTCCCATCAATGAGGTAGTTGGAATGTCCATAGATACGGCTCTCATGGCCATACCCTGTTTTGTGTGATAAACTATTCTCCATAAAATCAGAAGCACAGCAGCAGTGGTTATTATTGTTATTATTGTAATCACCGGGATTCTGGTACCTCCAACGATTACATTTTGACCATATTTTACCTGTTCTTCTCCACCAATTATTATCATTTCTCCCAAAAAACTGGGGAATACCTTTCTGAAAGACTTCGCTACTCCCGAGAAGAGAACTACAGCCAGGCTTTCTAAGAAGAATGATACTCCAATAGCTGTAATAAGTGCTGAAATTCTTGGAGCATTTCTTATCGGCTTGTAGGCGACCCTATCAATAAGGAAACCTAAGAGCGCTGCTCCAGCAACAGCGATTATTACAGATAGCCACCACGGTACGGTAAAAAGGGTAACTGCATAGAAACAAAAATATACAGCCATCATAAATACATCACCATGAGCAAAATTTATTAATTTTAATATTCCATAGACCATAGTATAACCCACAGCTATTAACGCATAAAGAGAACCTATGCTTATTCCGTTAAGCAAATTTTGAATAAAGTTATTGAAACTCAAATACTACACCTCCAAGCAGGAATAAAAACCGGGATTTTCATCCCGGTTTTTTACAATGACTAACTATGGATTAACTGTTGTACTATAAACAAATTCTCCGTCTTCAATTTTAACGATTGCAACTGATTTGATAGCATCTCCATTTTCATCTATAGTAATAAATCCAGTTGCCCCCGGAAATTCAACGGTTTCTCTTATAGCTTTTGCGATCATCTCAGGGTCCGAGCTTCCCGCTCTTTCAATGGCATCTCTTACAACCATGTAAGTATCAAATCCAAGTGCTGTGAAGGTTCCCGGTGCCTCACCAAATTTTTCGGTATATTTTTCTACAAATAATTTGGCGTTTTCAGTTGTATTCGGTGCGCCAGGATCGTAGTGAGTGGTAAAGTAAAGATTATTAACGGCATCTCCGCCAATTTCAATTGTTTCGGGAACGGCAGCTCCATCACCGGCCAGGATAGGTTCATAGAAACCCAGTTGTCTTGCTTGTGATGCTATGAGAGCAATCTCTTGATAATATCCCGGTATAAAAAATGCACCGGCATTCTTTGCGATTGCATCCGAGATTTGAGCCGTAAAGTCCTGATCGCCGGATTTATAATATTCATAAAAATAGTTTTTTCCCAGATCTTCGGCCTTTTGTTTAAAATAGTTAGCGAATCCAACCGCGTAATCTTGTTCAACATCTATAAAGATTGCCGTGTTATCCAGACCCATTATTTCATAAGCCAAAATAGCGGCTGCTAAACCCTGGAAAGGATCGCTAAAACAAACTCTAGATACATATTCTTTATCTTGAGTTACTAAAGGAGTCGTGGAACTTGGAGAAACCATGGGAACCTTAGATTCTTCAGCGACTGCTCCTCCGGCAATGGTGTTACCCGAGATAACCTCACCGAGAATAGCAACGACATTTTCAACCTCTATAGCTCTTCTGGCAGTATTTACAGCCTCAACCTTATCGGATTTATTATCTAATAAGACAACTTCAATTTCCTCACCATTCACTGTTGGAAATAATTCATTGGCCAATTCAATACCATTATAAATCATTCTTCCAAACGCAGCCACAGAACCGGTCATAGGCATAAGCGCAGCTAATTTAATTGTAGCAAACGAACTGATTGAAACCACACAGATAAGTAACACAATAAGAATTTTCTTCATAAAATTACCTCCAGATTTATTAAAGTGTAAAACACGATTATTGATGATGATGCACGATATAGATTATTTATCTTAAAAATTGTCAAAATATCTATAAATTGCTTTGATTTGATAGGGATAATAACACCAAATGTATAAAAAAGCAATAATTCAAATATTAGCAATATTACTTTTGTTTTACGGATGATAAAAAGGTTATTAAGATCAATGATAATTCGAAGGACATAAAACCAATGTGTGAAATTATGTCCTTCGAGTTGAGAAGAATAATTTCTTTAAATAAATAAATTCAGATTAGAATCTTCTGCTTGAGATAAATAAGTTGCCACCCCACCAATTTCAATTCCATCAATCAGTTCTTCTTTTTTTATTCCCATTAAATCCATTGACATCTGACAGGCGATAAATTTAATACCATTCTCTTTAGCGGAAATCATCATTTTTTCCAATGATTCAATTTTCTTTTTTCGCATCAAGCTTTTCATTACCTTCGGTCCAATACCAAACATGTTCATTTTTGACATCTTCAATTTATTTATTCCATTTGGCAGAACGAAGCCAAAGAACTTTTCTATGAAATTTTTGTTTTTTGACGAAAAATTTTCTTTTCTTAGTATGCTTAACCCCCAAAATGTAAAAAAAAGCGAAACCTTTTTTCCCATAGCCGTTGCACCGTTTGCAATTACAAATGTTGCAATGGCTTTATCGAAATCATTGCTGAATATGACCATTGTTTGACCATCTTTTTGAGGGTCTGAGAAATTGCCCGCATTCTTTTTATTGTTACCCTTTTTAATCCTTGAATATATTGTTGAATTTTTTGTTTCTATTGATATTAAAGTGTTACCGGTTTTTTCCGCCCACTTTTTTATATCATTTCTAAATCCCGGGTCTGTAGCCTGTACTTCTAAAATGTCCCCGTCATTTATTTTTTCCATTTCTTTATAAGTTTTCATTATTGGTCCAGGGCATTGAAGACCTCTTGCATCTATTTTAATTATATTTTCTTTTGTATTTGATTTATCCGGATTTTCTAACTTTGATTCTACAGGAATATTTTCCGGCTTTTTTGTACCATTTATGGATTTATGAACATATTCATATATTTTGTAACCGCCGGAAAGGTTTTTGGAATCAAATCCATATTGTTTCAAAATTCTATAAGCCAGATATCCTCTGTGGCCAATTTGACAGAATATTATATATTTCTTCGATTTATCAAGTTTGTTTATATTTTCTCTGAGTTCCTGAAGAGGGATATTTATAGCATTTTCTATGCTTCCGAGAGAAAATTCCTCTTTTGTTCTGACATCCAGTAAAACGCTATTTTTGTCTAAATTATCAATTTCTTCCCAGGAAATAACTTCCATATCATTTTTGATGATATTGTTTGAAACATATCCGGATATATTCACCGGATCTTTTGCTGAACCATATGGAGGAGCGTAAGCCAACTCCAGTTCTTCAAGATCGCTTACCTTTAAACCTGCTCTGATTGATGTCGCTAATACATCAATTCTTTTGTCCACACCTTTATAACCTATTACCTGGCCCCCATAAATACCTCCTTCCTTTGAAAAAAGCAGTTTAATTGTTAATGGAAATGAGCCAGGATAGTATCCTGCATTGCTTCCTCTGATTATTGTTGATTCTAAGAAATCTATATTTAATCTTTTCAAAGTTTTTTTATTTAATCCTGTTGATCCTACCGAAAGGTTAAAAACTTTCGCTATTGATGTACCCATAGCACCACTGTATTTTTCTGTATTTCCTTTTATTATGTTATCAGCGGCCAGTCTCCCCTGTCTGTTTGCGGGACTTGCAAGTGGTATATTACATTTTTCTTTGCTTAAAATATTTTTGTTTTCTATTACATCACCCACGGCATAGATATTTGAAAAATTTGTTTGAAGATAATCATTTACGACTATTCCCATTTTTGTTGTTTTTATACCGGCCACCCTTGCCAAATCTATCATTGGTGAAACACCTATACACATCAGAATCAAATCACTTGTAATATTAATATTATTTTTTGTGGTGATTATTTTTTTCGATCCTACTTTTTCAACTTTTTCAATACTATCATTCAGAATTAGATTTATCCCATTCTGAATTAACTCATCATGAATCATAGCTGAAATTTCGTAATCCAGATGAGGTAAAACCTGATTTTGCATTTCCAACAGAGTGACATTTAATCCTCTATCTTTTAAATTTTCCGTTAATTCAATCCCAATATAACCAGCTCCGACGACGGTAGCGCTCTTTGGGTTTTTTTCATTAATAAAGTCAATAATCCTATCCATATCTTTTAAATTTCTGAGCGCGAAAGAATCATCTTTTTCTAATCCATTTATTTCCGGAATCTTTGGATCAGCTCCGGGCGAAAGTATCAAATGATCATAATTATCTTCAAGAATTCCCCCCGTATTAAGATTTTTGACATAGACTTTGTTTTTATCCGGTTCAATTTTGGTTACTTCGTGTTCTACTTTTATTTCAATATTCATTTTTTCCTTAAAAGTTTCCGGAGTTTCTAAAAGAAGATTTTCTCTTTCTTTGATAACATTTCCTATGTAATAAGGAAGTCCGCAATTTGCAAAACTCACATTTTTTGTTTTTTCATAAACAGTTATTTGAGCATACTCATCAAGCCTTCTCAGTCTTGCGGCCGCCGATGCTCCTCCAGCTACTCCACCAACAATAATGATTTTCATTAAGATCTCTCCTTTAATTTTTTATAATATTCATTCAAGTGTGTTTCACATTCTTTGAAATCTTCTATTATCTGTTTAACTGATTCAGGTTTTTTCCAGTTTGTTTTTGGTAGTTTTTGGATAAATTTCGCGATTTTTTCTTTATATTTTTCTGGCAATCCGGTACACTCGCATTCTATTATCATTCTGATTTTATTGGTTTCATTTTTATTTTCTGTTTCTATTTTCGAATAATATTTTTTTCCTAATTCAGTGAGCTCATAAACTTTTTTTCTGCCGGATGTTTTATATATGACTATGTTTTTTTCCAATAATTTCTTTAAAGCCGGATACACTGTTCCGGGAGATATATTAAAACCTATTTCCCTGCAATATTTTATGAACTCGTATCCCGTCAATTTCTGATTTTTTACCAGGTAATTTAAAATTGCCTTTTTCACAACAGAATGATTCATGTTATTAACCTCCAAACGATATATCGTTTTCGATATATCGAAATAGATAATAACTTATTTTTATTTCTGTTTTGTTTAGATTAAGAAAATAATTATTTGTAGAGATCTTCTCTGAAATGTTTAAGTACGGGAATTTGATTTCTCACTCTGGGGATTTCCGAAAGATCGATTTCTTTTGAAAGTATTCTCTCTTTTTCATCAAGTTTTTTCAATATTCTTCCCCAGGGATCGCATATTAAAGAATTTCCATATGCTTTGTAGGATGATAATGGGTTTCTCGCTTGAGATGCGGCTATGAAGAATATCTGATTATCCAGTGCACGGGTTCTGAATAAGATCTCCCAGTGAAGGGGACCGGTAGTCATATTGAAAGCTGCAGGCACAAATATTATTTTTGCACCCTCTCTCATCAATTTTCTTGTAATTTCCGGAAATCGTATATCATAACATATCAAAATTCCAACTTTTATTTCGTCTATAGAAATTATTTCTAATGAATTTCCTGCGGTAAGTACATCCGATTCTTTGAAATACTGTCCGTTTTTTATATCCACATCGAATAGATGAGTTTTTCTGTATTTTCCAATCTGATTTCCCGATCTGTTAAAAATATAACAGGTATTATAAATTTTATCGTTGTGAATTTCCGGTATTGATCCTCCTATTATATTTATTTTATGTTCTTTGGAAATATTCGATAAAAAATTCCACGTTATTTCTCCTTCCTTTTCAGAAAACGAGGGAAAATATTTAACGTCATAAGGGCAATTGAACATTTCCGGTAAAACCACGATATCGGGATTGAACTTTAGTGATTGGATTATTAATCTCTTCGCATTTTCCAGATTATCTTTTTTTTCCTTATTTACCAACATCTGGATTACCGAAATTCTTACTTTTCTTTTTATAAGTTTATTCCTCCGATCCATTCAACTATATCCTTAATTTCATTTGAAAATTTTTCATTCTTTAAAAGGTTAAGACCTTTTATTATTTCATTTTTTTCAAATGGAATATCTTTTATTTTATTCAGTTCATCTATTAAATCGACATCCATGGAGTCCGAATATGCGGTCAAATTGAAAATTTGACCATTTTTTATAACAAAACCTAATTGCAGTTCACCCCATGAAAATTTTTCCGAGATGGAGTAATCGAAATTCGGGCTTTTACCAAATATCCAATTTTTTGAAGAATATTTTTCGTATAGAGATTCGATATTAGGAATGTCCTTTTTTGAAGTAATATGAATTATCTTTGATGGGGCAGAATATTCATTCGAAAAACTCTTCATTAATTCTTTTTTCAGTGATTCAATATCTATATTTGAATTCAACTCTTTCAAATTAATCACTCTGGATTTTACCGATTTTATACCCTTTGATTCTATCTTTTTTTGAGAAACATTGAGGTATTTTGAAAGATTTTCCATATTGACGTTTACCAAGAGTGTTCCATGATGGATAGACCCGCCGAACCCATGAAAAAAGGCATTTCCGGAAAATTTTCTTTTGTTTATAGTTATATCGTTTCTTCCGGAGAATTCACCGAAGATATCGAACCTTTTTAAAGCATCAAGTATAACTTTTAATTGTTTGTGCAGATTATACTTTTTTGTATGAGTTATGAATGTGAAATTTAAGTTACCCAGATCGTGATAAACTGCACCTCCGCCGGATAATCTTCTTGCTAAATAACCTTCGTTTTTGAAAAGTAATTCGAAGTTACATTCTCTCCAGCTATTCTGGTTTCTTCCGATTACAACTGTGTTCTTATTTTGCCAGAGATAAAAATAAATTTCATCGGATTCTATTTTTCTCAAGAGATATTCTTCGATCGATAAATTGAAATGAGGATTATAACTTTTTGAGACAAACACTTTCGTATTCATAAAAATCTCCTATTTCTCATAATCTTTATGACCCTTCCAAAGATTTATTAATCTTTCTTTTATTGGTTTTTCGCGACCATTTCCTGAAGGAACATAAAATATCAAATTTTTAATTTCATCCGGTAGATAATTTGTTTTATAATAACCACCAAATTTGTGGGGATATACATACCCCTTACCATAATCCATTTTTTTTAATAAATTTGTGACAGGGTTCCGTAATTTTAAAGGCACTTCCAGATTAATGTTATTTTTCATCGTTTCTTCCGCAAGATTTAAAGCTTTATATGTGGAATTACTTTTGGGTGCTACGGATAAATAAATAGCTGCTTCGGCCAGGTTCAGTTTGCATTCAGGCAATCCTATTTGTTCAACCGCCTTGAAGGCCGAAGTGGCAATTACGAGTGACATTGGATCGGCCAATCCAATGTCTTCAGATGCCAGAATTATCATTCTTCTTGCAATGAATTTCGGATCCTCACCTCCGGCAAGCATTTTTACCATATAAAAAAGTGCCGCATCCGGATCACTTCCACGCATACTTTTAATAAAAGCAGATATCAGATCGTAATGTTCTTCACCTTTTTTTGAATATCTCCCCGAAGATAAAACAGCGAGTTCGTTCAGGGTATCTATATCCAGTATCTTTTTTTCCAGGGAATCAGCAGTTTCCAGAAGTGTTTCAAGAAGATTTAAAGCGCTTCTTGCGTCGCCCTCACAATTTTCAGCGATAATTTGCAGAACATCTTTTTCTATTTTAATTTCAATTTTTGAAAGAACATCATCTTTATTTATTGCGCTGTTTAATAATTTTATAATGGTTTCAGGTGTTAATTTTTTAAAAATAACCAAGCGGCATCTCGACAAAAGAGCAGAATTTATTTCAAAACTTGGGTTTTCGGTTGTACAACCTATTATTATGACTATACCGGTTTCGGTATGATGTAGTAATACATCCTGTTGTGCTTTATTCAGTCGGTGTATTTCATCGATCAAAATGATCATTTGACCGCCATAATTTTTCATCTGCTCCGCTCTCAGAAAAAGCTTTTTTAAATCCTGAGTTCCTTGAAGAGCTGCACTGAAATAAACTAATTCGAATCCCAGAGGTAAATTTTTTCCTATAATTTTCCCAACGGTAGTTTTTCCTGTTCCCGGAGGACCATAAAAGATCATAGAATAAAAATTTTTATTTTGTATAACCTTTGTCAAAATACCCTTTGACCCCGTCAGATGATCCTGACCAAAGACATCCTCGACTTTTTCGGGCCTGAGCCTTTCACTCAGTGGTTTCCAGTTCATTTTCGAAGAATTCCACAGTTTTCTTTAATCCGTCTTTTAATTCAACGGTACTGTTCCAGTTCAAATTGGTTTTGGCCTTTTCGCAGTTGAGAATGGATTTTTCTAAATCTCCGGGGCGTGGGGGTTCGTAAATGGCATCTTTTTTATAGGAGGTAATTTCACTCAAGATAGCAAACAATTCATTTACGGAAGTTCCTTTGGAGGTTCCTATGTTGTAAATTTGATTACTATCATCTTTCATCGCCTTTAAGTTCGCTTCTGCAATATCGTCGACATATATGTAGTCCCTTATACATTCTCCGCTGCCAAATATTTTTACTTCATCGTTTTTAAGCATTTTTTTTGAAAAAATAGCTACTACGCCCGCTTCTCCATTTGG
>JASGMR010000043.1 GCA_030156385.1 Kosmotogales bacterium | reverse complement strand
AGAGCCGAAGCTCTTTTCCCCGTTCGACTTGCATGTGTCAAGCACGCCGCCAGCGTTCGCCCTGAGCCAGGATCAAACCCTCCATCCATGACTCTTCTCTTTTTTTCTCACTTGAGCTTTCGCTCGCGTTTGCGGTTTATGCTATCCATTTTTCAATGACCCTTCTTTGGGATGTCAACCACATTTTGGCGTCAACAAGATTCATAATATCATCATAAAAATTGCTTGTCAAGTAACAAATTATTTAATAGTACTTTTTGATATTGTATATTCATTTAGCATAGTAATAGTACACTCGTCAAAGCCTCTGTATAAGTGGTTTTTTGCTTAAGCAGAGACATACTTAATGGCATGATCATTACACCATGCACATTGAAATTTTTCCCGTTGTAAGAAAATCCCGACCCATTATGTATTACGTAATGATTTTCTCCGATTTTATTCAGGTAAATCATCACATGGCCCTTTAAAAATAGAAGATCACCTGAAGACATCGTATTTAAAATTTTCCCCTTATATTTGTCGTTTTTATTGTCGAATTGGATTTTTTTGAAAGGTGAAATTTTTTCCTGTATTGAACAATCCCGAGGTAAATCGATACCAAAACATCTGAATATATCGAAAACGAATCTGGAGCAGTCTCTCCTGTTATTTGATCCGCCCCACCCATATCTTTCGCCCAGTAATTTGAACGATTGCAATACAATATTTTTTCTGTTGAAAGGGATATTACCAACGCTCACTTTATTGTCGTTTTTGATAAAAACTATATTTTTACCAGATTTTGGACCCACGGGCATGGGTACTTTGAACGAATTCAATGAATATTGGGTATAGGGCTGATGGTTATTTTTGGTCAAAGGTATTTTGTCTCCCATTTGAAACTTTATGATTTTTCCACTGTCTACATATATATTCGGTTCGGTTTGAACATAATCGCCTACAACTCTTAAAAAGGATTCGGGATTGAGTAAATGTTCATATTCGATAAAATTATCGATTAATTCAATATGCTTTTTCCGGATCCATCCGGGATAAATATTTGATTGAATGTAAAACCACTTTTCATCTTTGCTCTCCTGCAGAATTAAGAAGGATTCGAAGGGAGACAAGACGGTTTCCTGGAAGAAATCCTGATGAATTGAATTCCAGAATTCTGCATTTATAAATTCTGTTGGAAATCTTCTTAAGTTTATTCTCTTTTTTGTTATTCCCTTTTTGAATATCAATTTTTTATCCAAATTACAGTTATCCATTAAATCATTAAAATTAAATTTTTTTATCTTTTTTCCATTCTTTTTAAAGCAGAATTTTGCCGGTATATTTAAATTTGCAAAGTTTCTCAAAGTTAAACCTTTAAAATAACCGGAAGAATCATCATTTATCTCAAAAATGTATTTTTTTAAGGTCATGTCATTTATTTCGGAAAACATTTTTTTATTCATTTCTTTTATTCTATCCGTGTTTAAAATAATTTTTTCCGGTTCTTCCAGTTTTTTTATCCAGAATTCAGGGTTGTTTATTTTGCTTTCATGATAGTTTTTCATTTTTCATCCCTTAATTGTTATTATACGTATATTAATTTATAATACTACATATGTGAAATATTTTGAAGAAACAATAATTATTTTGGGGGTGTTTACTATTTCAAAAGCAGTAGTTATTTATTATTCGCTGGAGCAGGAAACAAAAACTTTGGCAGAAATGATTTCAGATGCTTCTAACATTGAAATCAAAGAGTTGGTGCCAATAGAACCGGAAGACAGAAGAGATTGCAAAACGTATTTCTGGAAGGGGAAAAAATATGATTTAGCCAATAATCCAAAATTGGAGGACTTAGAGATATCGATCGACGATTACGATTTAATTTTTATAGGAACTCCAATATGGGAACTTACTTACTCCCCTCCTGTGAAGAGTTTTTTTAATGACTATGAGGTGAAGAATAAGAAAATCGCTGTTTTTTACACTCACGAAGGAGAGAAGGGTGATTTTTTAGAGAAATTCAAAGATTTAATCGGCGAAAATGAATTGGTCGCTTATATCGATTTTTACGATCCGTTGAATTCCAATCTTGAATCGGTAGAAGAAGAGATATGTAAGTGGGCAGATGTGGTAATGAAAAAAGAATTAGGTTAAAATGATGTTATAAATACCAAAAGAGTTAATTATTTCTTAATTTATTTTTGCGAAAATAATGGTTTTATATGTTTAAGGTTTTACGGAGAGTGTGAAATTATGGAAGATAAAAAAATCAGAAAAATGAATAATTATAATAGCAATATGATGATGTGCCGCCCCCTATCTGTTCTTTGGGGTGTTTTCTAGTGCACTGATAAAGATACGGAGAAAGGGGCATCTTTTATAGATGCCCCTTTTTTTATGCAAATAATATCATTTTAAATAGGAGGTAATTTTTTATGAAAAAAGTAGTGTTTGTTTTATTTTTAGTTTGTTTGGTTTCTTTATCCTTTGCAGCAACAAAAATAAGAATTGGTGCAACTCCGGTACCTCACGCCGAAATACTGGATTTTATCAAGGATGATTTTGAAGAACTGGGATACGATCTGGAGATAGTTGTATTCAATGATTATGTTTTACCGAATCTCTCACTTTCCAATGGAGAAATCGATGCCAATTATTTTCAACACGTTCCATATTTGAAGGATTTTACAGCAAAAAGAGGCATCACGAACCTTGTAAGTGCCGCTTTAATCCACGTTGAACCGATGGGTTTTTACTTGAAAAAAGATTTGAATGAATTGAAGAAAGGTGACAAAATAGTAGTCCCCAATGATCCTACAAATGAGGGAAGAGGTTTATTATTACTTCACAACAACGGAATAATCACTTTGAAGGAGCCGGATAATTTATCTGCCACTGTTGCCGATATAGTTGAAAATCCTTATGGATTGAATTTTGTTGAAGTGGAAGCAGGCTTTATTCCAAGAGCATATGTGGATGACAAAAATATCGTCGGAGCGATAATAAATACCAATTATGCTATTCCGATTGGGCTCAACCCACTTGTTGATGCACTGTTTTCAGAAGGCGGAGAGTCTCCATATGCAAATATAATAACCGTTAGAGAAGAAGATTTAAACGAAAAATGGCTTGAAGACTTATTAAGTGTTCTGACGTCCGATAAAGTCAAAAATTTCATATTGGAAAAATATGAAGGAGCTGTAGTACCTGTTTTTTAACTTGGAGGTTAAAAAGTGAATATAGTATCTGTTGAAAATCTGAATTTAACTTATGAAGAAAAAGGAAATAAAAATCATATTCTTAAAGATATTTCTTTTGAAGTCGAAAAGGGAGAGATATTGGGAATAGTTGGATTATCCGGAGCAGGGAAAACTTCTCTGCTCCGGACTTTGAATTTGTTACATAAGCCCGATAACGGAAAAATTATTTTTGAGCAGGAAGACATCACAAAGCTGAATGAGAAAACGGTTATACCGATCAGAAAGAAAATAGGGGTTGTTTTTCAGCATTTTAATTTGTTCAGAAATAAAAATGTGTACAATAACATCGCTTTTCCACTGTTACTTGAGAAAATTGATAAAGAGGAAATAAAAAAGAGGGTAGAAAAAATAGCCGATGAAATAGGTTTAACAGAGAGATTGAACGCTTACCCTTCACAGTTATCTGGAGGGGAACAGCAAAGAGTTGGAATTGCTCGATCGATCATAACGAATCCCGATCTAATTTTACTGGATGAACCTACATCAGCCCTGGATCCCATGATTACTAAAATAATTCTGGATTTGGTTCTGGATATATCTATAAAGAGAGGATTGACTATTATCACAGTCACACACGATATGGATGTTGTAAAAAGAATATGTGACAAAGTGGCATATCTTAAAAAAGGAACCCTGAGTTTTTTTGGTGAAACGCACGAGTTTTTCGCCTCTTTAACAACGAAGGAAGTTTCGGAATTTGAAAACGAATTTTTGACTGATTTTGAAAAAATTAAAAAAAGAGAATCCGATGAAAAAAAGTTTATAAGAGTTGTCTTCTGGGGTGCGAATACTCATGAGAGTGTTATCTGGGATACCGCCAAAGACATGGATATAAATGTCAATATTCTATATGGAAAAATAGAAGAATTAAAAAAAGGACCTTTTGGATCACTGATATTGGAAATAAGCGGTAAGCAGAGTATGAATTTTATAAAAAATCTGAAGGAAAAGGTCTATTATCTGGAGGTGATATAATGGTTGAACAACTATTGAAGGCTACTGGAGAAACCTTTTATATGGTATTCTTTTCGGGTTTTTTATCCCTGTTATTCGGATTACCGTTGGGAGTACTCCTTTATATTACCTCAAGGAGCGAGGGCAAAAAAAAGATTTATTTCGTTCTTGATACCCTGGTCAACATTTTCAGATCGATTCCATTTATTATTCTCGTTTTACTGTTGATACCTCTTACAAAAGTTCTCATTGGAACCATAATCGGATCGAACGCCGCAATCTTTAATCTGACTATTGCTGCTATTCCTTTTATGGCCAGATTGGCTGAAAACTCTTTTAATACTTTACCATCTGGAATAATTGATTCGGCAAGATCACTGGGAACGACTAACTGGCAGTTTATATCAAAAGTGTTGATCCCGGAAACTCTGCCCGATCAGATATCGAATTTTTCAGTGATGCTTATCAATTTGGTTACATACACAGCGATCGCAGGTGCGGTCGGTGCCGGCGGACTGGGTCAACTGGCAATAAATTACGGATATTATAGGTTTCAATGGGATGTTGTATTATACTGCGTTATAATACTCGTTTTAATAAGTCAGCTTATACAGTTTGCCGGAAAGAAGATATCTACAAATCTTAGAAAGTGATAAGAGAAATCTAGATTTCTCTTATCATATTATAAAGATCCGAAAAATTTGTGCAGATATTTTTCGGTATTCTTTTTTCTTTTTTTAATATGGAAAGTGGTTTATTCCAGAAGAGAATGAATTCAACCCCTGCGTTTTCCGCACCCAAAAAATCACTGCTTAGGGAATCGCCTATGTACAGAGAATCTTTCAATTCGATTCCGGAGATTTCAGATGCTCTTTCGAATATCAACGGATCGGGTTTCGGTTTTCCGATCTCTTCGGAAGTCAAAATGAAATCGAAATATTCATCCAGATTCGCTTTTTTTGTTCTCCTGGACTGAACCTCTTTTATTCCGTTCGTCAAACAGGCCATTTTATGATTCTTTTCTTTCAGTTTTTTTAATAGTCTTTCGGCTCCGGGAATAAAATACGATTTTTCTTTCAAAAATTCCAGGTAATCTTTCGCGGGATTCATATTATTTTTTATTTCAATGTTTTTAGAGCGGAAGAAAATCTTAAATCTTTCTTCTCTCAATTTTTCCTTGGAAAGCAGACCTCTCTCATAATCTTGCCAGCATTTTTTGTTTATCTCGGAGTAGCTTGACAGGTGGTCATCTGAAAATTCAAGGTTATAGTGTATCATTAAATCTTTCAGTGCTTCTCTTTCACATTTATCGAAATCGAGTATCGTATTGTCCAGATCAAAATATACTATTTTCATAATAAATTAATTATAACCTTTATTTTTTTTCGTGCCTCATCTATCGCTTTCAATGAGTTGTCAAATGAGCTGTAGCAGGAAATCAAATCATTTAATGGTGGATTGTACATTCTTATAAAATCGATTGCCTTTTTAAAATCTCCACATCTGGAACCTATTAAATGATATTCGTTCACTACTATGTGAGAAATATCTATATTGATCTTTTTGTTGAATGTACTTTTCAAGATTATTTTTCCGGATGGTATACAGATATCTAATGCCGTTTTTAAACCGCTTTCATTGCCGGTAGCCTCAATAACGGAATCAAAATTATATTTGTATTCATCGACTATATCGTCGTTGTACATTTCAGTTTTTATGCCCATTTTTTTTGATATTTTCAATTTTTCTTCGTGTTTTCCTATATGAAGAAAATCGTATCCCTTTATTTTTAAGACCATCGCAATGAGGAGCCCCAGTCTTCCATCTCCTATCAACGAGATTTTTTCATCGTGTTCTATGTAATTTTCAATTTCCAGAGCCGCAGCCAGAGGTTCGACGAAGGTCCCATAATCATCGGATATTTCATCCGGGAGAATATGAATATTTTCAACCGGTAATTTTGTATATTCTGCAAAACAACCGTCGTAATTATTGATGCCAAAAGTTCTGATATTTCTACAGTGTTTCGTTAAGCCTCTTTTACATATTTCACATTCATGGCACGGAATATTTATTTCACCAACGACCCTCTTGTTTATCAACTCTTCATTATGACTTTCGATCACTATTCCAACGAATTCGTGTCCTGGTATTCCCTCAAAATTTTGATATCCCTTCATTATTTCAAGGTCCGTACTGCATATTCCTGCTTTTATTACCTTTATTAAAACCTCGTTTTCATTGATTTTTGGTATTTCTCTTTCGACCATGTTCAGATTACTTCCATCGAAATACAAAGCTTTCATCTTATTATTGTTCAATATTTTTAAACCCTCTTTCCAAATCAAAAATAATGTCTTCGTAATTTTCCAGCCCCGCTGAAATTCTGATAGTTTTATTTTTAAATCCAAATTTTTCTAAATCTTCGTTTAAGAAACTTCTGTGAGTCATCATGGATGGAATTTGTATCAAAGTTTCGGTATCTCCAAGGCTCACCGAAATTTTTAATAATTTTAAGGAATTAACGAATTTTATACTTCTGTCAATCTCACCGGATATCTCAAAGGAAAGGATCCCTCCACTGCCTCTCATCTGTTTTTTTAAAACGTCCGCATTTTCCCCTTCGAATCCGGGATAATAAATTTTTTCAACTTCCTTTCTCTGTGATAAAAATTCGACTATTTTTTCAGCATTGAGGCAGTGTCTTTCCATTCTAAGATGAAGTGTCTTCAGACCTCTTAAAATTAACCATGCATTGAAAGGACTTATTACACTTCCATACTCGCAGAGAGTGCCGAATTTTAATTTGTTTATGTAATCTTTATCTTTGGAAGTTACAGTTCCTCCCAGAACATCCCCGTGACCGGACAGGTATTTTGTAGCGCTATGAAGAACTATGTCTGCACCGTAATCCAGCGGATTCTGCAGATACGGTGACGAAAAAGTGTTATCAACGACTATTGTTGAATTGCTGAAATATTCCGAAACTTTTTCGATGTCGATTAATTCCAGAGAAGGATTGGTAGGTGTTTCGAAGAAAACCACCTTGTACTTTTTATTCTTTATGTTAGAAATGTTTTTTAAATCTCCGAACGTTACATCGATACCATATTTTGGCAATATTTCTTTTATAAATGAGTGAGACGACCCGTAGATGTTGGTGTGTGCAAGAATGGAATCACCATGTTCCAACAACGACATTAAAACGCCGGAGATCGCTCCCATTCCCGATGAAAAAGCAACCGAATCTTCTCCCTTTTCAAGAATCGAGACAGTTTTTTCCAGTTCCCTTATTGTCGGATTATTGCCTCTGGTGTAAACATAATCATTGGTTTTGAATGAAAAAGCATCATCCGCGCTTTTTATGGTGTTGAAATAAAAGGAACTCGTTAAATATAACGGATTGTTTATTGCATTATTTTCATTGTAAAACTCCGTATGAATGGCCTCAGTTTCAAAATGTTTTTTCATATTATCACCCCAACAAATATAGCATATGAAACTGGTGTTATGTATTATTTATTGTATAAATTCATGATATATTATAATTAAAAGTAAGGGGGAATATAATGAGTAAAACTATTTTACGTATAGATAATAAAAAATATGAAATTAATGATTTAACACCATTTTTAATAGCAATATTGGATCTCGTTTATGATGGGGAATTTACCAATGCCGAAAAGGATTTAAAAAATACAAAGCTTGAAAAAGAGCTGGTTATTGTTAAAAAGCTTTTTAATATTTATCCTGAAACTATATCACAGGATAATTTTTCACCGGTCGATTTTTCTGAATTCAAAAAATATCTGGAAGAGTCCGAACTCGATTTTTCTTGTTTTAAAAATGGAACGTTCAATGGATTCACGGATAAAGTGATGGCCCTGGCGAATAACGGGAATTATGAATCAGCCCAGAGTTTTTTAGAGGCGTTTAAAGAATCGAATTTTTCAACAGCGAGCATTTATGAATTGATGGGAACACTCTATCTGGAAGAGGGGAAGATTGAAAAGGGGATCAATTATTTACTGGAATCTATCAATATAAACCCGAATCTGGATACCGCTTACTCGGAGTTGGGAAACGCTTATTATAATGAAAAGAAATTTGATCTAGCAGCGGAATACTGGCTGAAGGAGATAGAAATCTCGCCCGATCACCTCTATACATATTTTATGATTCATGACTCGCTCAAAAAATGTGGCGAAGATGATGCCGCAAGGGATATACTTCTTAAATTGTTGGAGAATTATCCCGATAACTTACTTGCAAAATATCATCTGATGGAATATTACGTTCAAGTTGATCAAAAGGATCAGGCCGATAAGATGAAAAGCGAAATCATAAATTCCATTCCAAAGTATTCCAATGATTTCGAAATATGGGCCAAAATTCAATATGAAAATGAGAATTACAGCGAGGTTATAGATGCAATCGACAGTCATATTTCCGCCAACCCCAACAGCGCATATCTTATGGTGTTCAAGGTTGTCCCACTGATAAAAATGAACAGATATGTCGATGCAATAATCACTATCAATCGATTGAAAGAAAATCACAAGTGGTATTATTATGGGAAGAATGATTTTTTCCTGAATTATTTATCCGAAAAAGAACGTAAAATATGTGGCATTTAGTTATAAATTTATTATTCCTGGTGTTGGGGCTGATATTCGGCAGTTTTTTCAATGTGGTTATTTATAGATTGCCTAAGAAAGATCTTTCGATTTTTAAACCCGAAAGAAGTTTTTGTCCCAATTGCAAAGCTCAGATAAAATGGATTGATAATATCCCGATTTTCAGTTATTTATTTTTGGGGGGCAAATGCAGGTACTGCAAAGAGAAAATTTCTCTCCGGTACCCTTTGGTAGAAGGAATAACAGGGATTTCATTTTTATTGAACTCAATTTTCTTTCCCATCGAGCAGGCGATATTTTTGTGTCTTTTAAGTTCCGGTCTGATAATAACTTCATTTATAGATCTGGACAATTATTTAATACCCGATTCCGGGATAATTTTGATAGCCGCTGGTAGCTTCGGATGGTCAACAATCAGGGGAAATTTTCCATTTAACCTTTTAGACGCGTTGATAATACTGGCTATTTTTTCATTGTTCTTTTTTATTGCGAATAAATTTAAAAAGGATAGTTTCGGTTTTGGAGACGTTGAACTTTTCTCTTGCCTGGCTTTGGGAATAAGCCTGATTGGAACGTTATTTGCAGTGTTGATTGCGTCGCTTGCAGGGATTGTATACTACTTGATAATTTCCCGGAAAAACGGTTCAAAAAATAAACTGTTACCCTTCGGACCATTTATTTCACTCGGAGGATACATAGTTTTTTTCGTTTTAGATGTTATAAACAATTTCTATAGGATTTCTTAGATATAAAAAGTATTTTTTGTCTATTTCCATATACTTTATTCTAATCATGTCAGAAAACGAATAATTAAGTTTGACAGGTGAAATATGATGTGTTAAATTAGGTTAATCGATTAACTAATCGATTAACCGGGAGGTAAAGGTATTATGTCCGCAAACATAAAGGATGTTGCCAAATATGCTAAAGTTTCAACTGCGACAGTTTCCAATGTTATTACCGGGAAAAAGTATGTCAGTCCCAATCTTCAGGAAAAGGTCAATGAAGCGATAAAGGAACTGAACTACAGGCCGAGTAAACTGGCGAGAAGTCTGAAGATAAAAAAGACTTTTCAGATTGGCTTGATGGTCCCGGATATAACCAATCCCTATTTTGCGGAAATTGCGAGGGGGGTTGAAGAAGAAACGTTAAAAAACGATTATCAATTATTTTTATGTAATACCGATGGTGTACCCTTGAGGGAAGAAGACACCATCAAACTTTTCCTGGATCACAGAGTCGATGGAATCATTTCCGTAGCACCCAGAATGAGCGAAAAAAAGATAAATGGTTTTTCTAATAATGTTCCGACGGTTGTAGTTGACAGACATTTGATTTCTACCAATCCGTTCATCGATATTATTTATACGAATAACTATAAAGGATCGTATATTTTAGCCGACCATTTGATTTCTAAAAACCACAAAAGATTTTTTTGCGTTGCTGGCCCGAAAAATGTGCACAGTTCGAGAAGAAGGCTGGCGGGATTTGTCGAAAGAGTCAGGGAAGATCCGGATTTGAGTATAAAGGTGGTATTTGGAAGATTTAAATTCGAAGATGGGTATAATTTGATGAATGATTTGTTGAAGACGAATTTTTGTCCCACGGCCGTTTTCGCCGGAAATGACATGATGGCCTGGGGAGTGCTGGAAGCAATAAAGGAAAAAAATATAAAAATTCCGGACGATATAGCCGTGGCGGGATTTGACAATATATATTTTTGTAAATATTTAGTTCCTTCGCTGACCACCATTCACCAGCCGAAGTATGAGGCGGGAGCGATAGCCATGAGAACTTTACTTAAAAAAATAGATGCAATAAAACATCAAAAGAAGATAATAAATAAGAATCTTGAATTAGAACCAGAATTAATAATAAGAGAATCTACATAAGGAGGAAAAACAAATGAAGACAAAAGGTATTTTACACAATGAATTGGCAGGAGCAATTGCAAGAGTTGGTCATGGAGATATGATAGTCATAACCGATAGGGGTTTTCCTTTTCCCAGACACGATTACACCGAATGTATAGATGTATCCGTCGGAAGAGGCATACCCGGAGTAGTGGATGTATTAAAAACAGTTCTTGAGGAATTAGAAATAGAAAAAGTTATCATTGCAGATGAAACAAAAACGGTTTCCCCGGAAATATATAAGGAATTCAAGGATGTTATCGGCAAAATAAAGAACAAGGGAAATGAAATAGTGGAAGAGAATATTCCTCATCCCGAATTCAAGGATCTGGTATTGAATGGAGGTCTTGAAGGAAAGGAAATGAAAGTGTTCGTTAAAACAGGAGAGTTTACTTCTTTTGCAAATATTATTTTAGTATCGGGAGTGGATTTTTAATTTGACTAACAACAGAACGGATATTTTGAATACTATATTTCCTGAAATAAAACCGATAATTGGAATGATACATCTGAGACCACTGCCAGGAGCACCCCTTTACAATCCTGATAAACAGAGTGTCGGTGAAATGGTCGATATCGCTGTTAAAGAAGCAAAAATGCTAGAAAAGGCCGGAGTGGATGGATTACAGATTGAGAACATTTGGGATTATCCATATTTGAAGGGGAAGGATATTTCCTATGAGACCGTGTGTGCCATGACAAGAGCGGCGATGAAAGTGAAGGAAGCGGTCGATTTACCGATAGGTATTAATTGCCATTTGAACGGTGGAGAAGCGGCACTGGCCGTGGCTGTAGCAGTGGAAGCGAAATGGATCAGAATTTTCGAATTCGTGAATGCTTATATTTCTCATACCGGATTAACGGAAGGCATAGGTGGAAAGCTGGCGAGATACAGATCATTTTTAAAGGCAGAAGATATAAAGTTCTTTTCCGATGTGAATGTTAAACACGGTAGCCATTTTATTATTTCCGACAGGTCGGTATCGGCTCAGGCACACGATGCTGAAACTGAGGGAACCGATGCGATAATCATCACAGGTTTCGAAACTGGAAAAGCTCCGACAGCGGAAAAGGTTAAAACCATATC
The DNA here is from genome assembly GCA_030156385.1 of Kosmotogales bacterium. Lineage (GTDB taxonomy): Bacteria > Thermotogota > Thermotogae > Petrotogales > Kosmotogaceae > JASGMR01. Next base: position 4,858 of record JASGMR010000043.1, on the reverse strand, counting down.
TGATTCTGTAAAATGTCCCACTATCATAGGAAGTGGAACGACCAGTGATAATGTAAAAGGATTGTTAACCTATGCAGATGCCGCGATTGTAGGCAGTTATTTCAAAAAGGATAACAACTGGAAAAATCCCATTGACGAAGAAAGAACATCGATGTTCATGAATAAAGTTAAGGAATTGAGGAAGGAGATCGGTTGATGAAATTCAATTTTTCGGGAAAAATAATTACCATGGGAAGCGCAAATATGGATTTGGTAATGAAAATGAGCAGTCTTCCGGTGAAAGGTGAAACGATTATTGCCGATGATTTCAACACCTATCCAGGAGGAAAAGGTGGAAATCAGGCCGTGGCGGCTGCAATTTTGGGCGGAGAAGTGGTATTCTTTTCCAAACTGGGAAATGATAGTTTCAGCAATGATTTGATCAAAGAGATGAATGATAAAAATATCGATACTTCTGAGATTATTATTGATAAAGATGGAAAAGCAGGTATCGCAATGATCAGAGTTGATGAGAAGGGTAATAATTCCATATCTTTCACGTCGGGAAGCAATGGCGACCTGTGCCCTGAAGATGTTGTCAATAATTCTGAAATCTTTTCCAGTGGTGATATTCTTTTGATAACCATGGAATTGAAAACAGAAACAGTTTATAAAGCAATAGAGGTAGCCAAAGAAAAAGATATGTTCGTAATTTTGGATCCATCTCCGGTTCCAAAGGAAAAAATTCCCGATAAAATTTGTAAATTGACAGATATAGTGAAACCTAATGAAACTGAAGTTTTTTCAATCACAGGCATAAAAATTGAAACAGAAGAAGATGCAAAAATGGCGTTGAAAAAGTTAATTGAAATGGGTTTTAAGATTCCAATCATCACGCTTGGAGAAGAAGGGTTTTATTGTTTGGATGAGAATAAAATTGACAAATATGTTCCAATGAAAGTAGAATCGGTGGACTCAACGGCTGCAGGAGATGTGTTCAATGGAGCTTTGGCCGCAGAACTTTCGAAAAATAAAGGTTTGGAAGATGCTTTGAATTTTGCAAAGGTGGCCGCCGCACTCAGTACGACAAAAAATGGTGCCCAATCTTCTATCCCGAATATTGAAGAAGTTATAAAAAATATGAGTTTGGAGTAATTTTTATGAAAGAAGTTTTAGTTTTAGAAAAAATTTCAAAAAGTTTTGGTGGAATTCACGCTCTTGAAGACGTTGATTTCAGTCTTCTGGAGGGAGAAGTACACGCTTTGCTCGGAGAAAACGGAGCGGGTAAATCTACGTTGATAAAAATTCTTACCGGTGTTCATCAGAAGGATTCCGGGAAAATAAAGCTCTTTGGTAAAGATGTAAAAATTTTAAACCCTGTTGACGCCAGATACAAAGGAATAGCAGCAATATATCAGGAACTCAGTTTAATAGAAGATTTGAGTGTTGCCGAGAATATTTTTCTGGGTAACGAGCCGACCAAAGACATATTGGGTACCGTTAACAGGAAAGAGCTTTTCGATTTAGCCAGTCAAAAGTTGAAGAAGTTTAATATAGACATAAATCCCAGCATAAAAATTTCTGAATTGGGAATGGGTCAGAAGAGAATAATAGAAATAATCAAGGCTTTGGCTATCGATGCGAAGATTTTACTTCTGGACGAACCGACAACCGGGATGAGCAAAGTAGAAATTGAAACATTATTCAAAATAATGAAAGATTTGAAAAAACACAATGTGACGATGATTTATATTTCTCATCATTTAGAAGAAGTCTTTTCAGTATGTGATAGAGCAACGGTTTTAAGAGACGGAAAAAATGTAAAGACATTCGAAGTAGAGAATTTGGCAATTCCGGATCTGGTACAGGCCATGATAGGAAGAAATTTAAATGATGAATTTCCAAAAAGGCGTGGAAAGCCGGGAGATGGAATTATTTTCAGTATAAAAAATTTCAAATCTTTTAATATGAAACATGAAATAGACCTGGATTTAAAAAAAGGAGAGATTCTGGGCATATCCGGCATTATTGGTTCAGGAAAAAGCGAACTTGCTCTGGGACTTTTTGGCGTCGATAAAAAAGAGAAGGGAAAAATATACATCGAGAATAAAGAAGTGAATATCAAAAATCCCGGTGATGCAAAAAAAGAGAAAATAGCCTTCATTCCTGAAGACAGAAAAACACAAGGATTGTTTCTGAATCAGAATCTTCTTTTGAATTTAACCGTAGCGAATATGGAATTGGTTCTGAATAACGGAGTGATCAATTCCAGGAAAAGAAAGGAACTATCTACGATAACCGCTGAAAAGCTGAAAGTTAAACCTCTGGATTTGAAAATGCAGGCCCAGAATTTATCCGGAGGAAATCAACAGAAAATAGTTGTAGGCAAATGGTTATGTGGTGTTCCAAAAATCATAATTTTTGATGAACCGACCAGAGGTATAGATGTAGGAGCAAAAACTGAGATTTACAATCTAATTAACGAATTGGCAGACAAAGGAACAGGCATAATTATAATTTCATCGGAATTTAAAGAGATAAGTGGTGTTTGTGACAGGATACTGGTTTTTAGAAACGGAAAAGTAGCTAAAGAAATGAGTGCCGAAGAAGCAACCACTGAAAATATACTAACCGTGGCTTTGGGAGGATAATTGATGAACGAAAATATTATTGGAATAAATTCAAGCAAAGGAAATAAAATACGAAAATTGTTGAAGGGTGAACTTGGATTGATTCTTATTCTGGTTGTCATGCTCCTGGTTTTTTCATTCCTCTCGCCATATTTTTTCACATCCAGAAATTTACTCAACATAACAAGACAGGTTTCAATTACTCTTATCGTTGCGATCGGTATGACCTTTATTATATTGACAGGAGAGATAGATCTTTCTGTAGGTTCCGTGGCAGCTTTGGTGGGAGTGGCGACTGCTTTTACCCTTAAACAGACCGGATCTATATTCGTTGCTATTCTGGTTGGTATTTGTTTTGGAGCGGTTCTTGGCTTGATCAACGGAGTAATAACGGTTTATGGTAAAGTTCAGTCGTTCATAGTCACGCTGGCGATGCTTGGAATAGCGAGAGGAATCGCCCTTGTGTGGACGAACGGGAAACCTATTTCGCAGCTTCCGGCTAATTTTTCAGCCATGGGAGCAGGATATATTGGGCCGGTGCCAATATCTACCATAATTGCCGCCTGTGTGTTCATTGCAGCTTATTTTTATCTGAATAAAACAAAACATGGTGTTTATATAAAATCGATAGGTGCCAATAGGGAAGCGGCAAAACTATCTGCAATACCCGTTAATAAATACAGACTTCTTGTTTTTATAATAATAGGTTGTCTGGCGGCCCTCGGTGGTATCGTAACTACTTCCAGATTACTTTCGGCTCAACCAACGGCTTCAGAAGGACTTGAAATGTCGGTTATCGCGGCCGTTATTCTTGGGGGGGCTTCTCTCTCGGGAGGCGTGGGAACGGTTTTGGGAACTTTGCTCGGAGCTATGCTTATCGGAGTAATTGATAATGGAATGAATTTAATCGGTGTATCATCGTTTTTTCAACAAATTGTTAAGGGTGTAATAATATTAGTTGCTGTTTTAGCAAAAAGAGAAAACTAACCCAAATGGGGAAAAGGAGAAGGAGGTTTCCTATGAAGAAGTTATTATTAGTATTGTTAATTGTATCGGTCGTCTGTTTTGTAGGATATGCGAAGACTGTGGGTTTTGCTGTTTCAACACTGGCTAATCCTTTCTTTGTGACAATGAAGGAAGGAGGAGAAGATATGGCAGCGGATTTGGGTCTTGATTTCATCGTGCTCGATGCTCAAGATTCTCCGGAAAAACAATATTCTCAGATAATGGATTTAATCACAAGAAACGTGGATGTTTTAATAATAAATCCAGTTGATTCTGATGCCGTTGTATCAGCAGTTCTTGAAGCGAATGCTGCAGGGATCCCGGTCATTACTGTTACAAGACCTTCCAATGGAGGTGTCGTAGAACAGCATCTGGATATTGATAACAAAGAAGCGGGAATGCTGGCCGGTGAAGCACTTGCAAAAGCTTTGAATGGCGAAGGAAAAGTAGCTATTTTAGAAGGAATTCCTGGTGCTCCCTCTGCGTCGGACAGACAGGCAGGGTTTTTAGAAGTAGTTGATACGTATCCTGGAATAGAAGTCGTTACTTCATTGACTGCAAATTATTCCAGAGAAGAAGGTTCAAAGGTTACTGAAGATATTTTACAGGGTAATCCGGAATTGGATGCAATTTATGCACACAATGACGAAATGGCTCTGGGAGCATTAAGAGCTGCCGATGCCGCCGGAAGACTTGAAGAAATAAAGATATTTGGAATCGACGCTGTGGATGATGCACTGGCCGCTATATTGAATGGAGAAATGGTTGCTACAGTTCAACAACAGCCTTATTTGCAAATGCAGGAGGCTGTTAAAGCCGCTCAAAAGATAATCAACGGCAAAGATGTAGAAGATCTGATAATTATTCCATTGAAACTTATAACTATTGACAATTTGCAGTAAGATTTTTTTCATGCAGGAGATGGGAATCACTTTCCATCTCCTTTTTTTATATCGTTTTTTGTGTCTATGTCATAAATATTTCTTTCGTTTCCTTCTATTTCCATGAAATCGATTATATTTTTTCTGACGAAGGTGTAAGCCCCTACATCTTTTTTTAACAGATGGGAATATAAAAAGCATTTTGAGGGAATGTATGTCGGAAATCCCTTTATTCCATCAAATACAAAATATATGAATTTATCGGGATATTCTTCCGCTTTGAATTTAATCCGTTTTATATCATCAATTTCTATTGAAGGCATATCACCCAGAATTATTATAACTCCATCGTATTTATCCTTC
>JASGMR010000042.1 GCA_030156385.1 Kosmotogales bacterium | reverse complement strand
ACCCTGCACCCTAAATGCCCTTTGCCTTTTTCCCAACAGTTCTCTAATTCTCTACTCTCCGTTCTCTGTCTCCATCCCAGGCACCAGACACTATACACTAACCACTGTTTTTTGTTTTCTGCCCTTCTATTTTCTTCTCTTTTTTCTCTTTTTTTCTTTCGGCTGATCTTTTATTTCGAAATCGATCTCGCCGGTGTTTTTGTCGGATTTGACCACGATTACTTCAAGTTCGTCGCCGATTTTGTAAACTTTTCTCGTTTTTTCACCGATGAGTTCGTTACGTTTTTCGTTGAACAGGAAGTAGTCGTTCAGAGTTGAAATGTGAACAAGTCCTGATATGTATTTTTCCGGAATTTCCACGAAGAGTCCGAAATTCATCACCGAAGTTATTATCGTTTTGAAGGTTTCATTTTTGTGTCTTTCGATGTACTCGATCTTTTTCATGTCTTCGATCGACCATTCGGCTTCGTTCGCAACTCTTTCCCTCTTGCTCGAAATTATCGCTATATCCTTGAGCCTTTCTTCGAGCATCTCGGTTCTCTCTTTCGAGAACGTTCCGTTTTTAAGGTATTCTTTCAACAGTCTGTGCACGATGAGATCGGGATATCGTCTTATAGGTGATGTGAAATGGGTGTAGGCCTTCGAAGCGAGGCCGAAATGACCGTTATTGCTTGTGGAGTATATTGCCCTCTGCATGGATCTGACGACCAGTTGCTGGATGGAATAGTAAAGGGGATGGTTTTTTGTCTCGTCCAGGATCGCCTGTAGAACTTTGGGATGGATATTCTGAGGGATCTTCATATTCAGTCCGATTGCCTTCAGGTAGTTTTTAAGTTTCTGTATGGCTTCCGGCTCAGGATTTTCGTGAATTCTGTAGACGAAGGGGAATTCGTTGTCGGCAAAGATTCCTGCGATAGTCTCGTTGGCCTTGAGCATGAATTCTTCTATCATCTCTTCGGATTCACCACGTACGATGGGTTTTATATCTATAACATTTTTGTTTTTATCGTAAATGAATTCTACTTCCCTGGAAGTTATATCTATTATGGAACCCCTCTTCTTTCTGTTCTCTTTCAGGATATTCATGAGTTCTTTTGCCAGGATCAATTGTGTTCCGACGGGTTCCATCTTCGCTTTCAGTTTTTCGTCCGTGTTGCCGCTGTAGAATCTGTTCACTTCTCTGTATGTCAGACGTCTGGAGGAATTTATTATTGAGTTGAAGATATCTTTGGAGACTATATTTCCTTCTTTATCTATTTCCATCTGAAGGGTCACTGCATACCTGTCCACTCCTTCCTTCAGCGAACAGACGCCGCTCGAAAGTTCGAAGGGAAGCATGGGAATGACGGAATCTAAAAGGTATACCGAAGTTCCCCGCGAAAGGGCCTCGAAATCCAGGTTCGAATTCTTTTCAACGTAATGGGAAACGTCGGCGATGTGAACCTTTAAAATGTAATTGTTCTTGTTTTTGTAGATGCTGATAGCATCGTCGAAATCTTTGGCGTTGTCGCCGTCTATCGTGAATATATCCTCCGATCTGAGATCCACTCTGTTTTCTGGGGACATTTTTTTGCCCGACACCACTTTAGCTTCCTTCAATACCTCACTTTTGAATTTTTTTGGAAGGGAATATTTGTTTATGATGAATTCCAGATCGAATTCATAGGAACCGGTTGTATTGATTATCGATATTATTTTTCCCTCCGGGTTGGTTCCCTTTCTGGGATATCTGGATATTTTTATTATTGCGCTCTGGCCGTTTTTGACCCTTTTCTTGTTCTCGTTGTCTATGAAAAAATCAAATTTTATCTTCGAATCATCCGGGATGACGAATCCGAATGTTCCCTTATCCTCGTATGTTCCTGTGATGGTTTTTCGCTTTCTTTTAACTACTTTGATCACTTCGCCGGAAGGCATTTCACCCTCTTCCGCCATTCTGAACAGGACCTTGTCGGAATCAAGTGCGTAGTTCGTCTTATCGTAGGGAATGAAAATCTTCTCCCCGCCTTTAAAAACGAAAGCGGAACTGTTTTTTTTGTTGAAATTTATTTCCGACAGGTATTGATCTTTTTCAGGAAGAATATAAATACCTTTGGAATCTTTATAGATAACATTTGCATCCGTTAATTCCACTAAAAATTTTTTTAGGTATTGTCTTTCTTCCTTTGATTTTATGTTCAACATCAGGCACATCTGCTTCAAAGATGATTTGTTTTTTTCTTTAAATGTGGTTATAATGGTGCTTTTTGAGATGTTTTTCATAGTAATTCCTCCAATTATAAACTCTCTTTGTGATATAATTATACTGCATAAGAATTTAATATTAACAGATTTTTAGGGGGTTTTTAAAAATGAGAGTAGGAGTTTTAACAGGTGGTGGAGATTGCCCTGGTTTAAATGCTGTTATAAGGGGAATTGTACAGTCTTCGTCTGAAGATACTGAAATTATAGGAATCCTTCACGGATGGAAAGGACTCCTGACAAAGGAAACGAGATCGCTGGATTTGGATGACGTTGAAGGAATTCATATCCTCGGGGGAACTATTTTAGGTACATCGAGAACATATCCTCTGAAAACTCCTGAAATGAAGAAGGAACTCGAGGATAACATAAAGGAGCTGGAGCTGGACAGTATCATTGCCATAGGAGGAGACGACACTTTATCCGTTGCCGCGAAATTGTCTTCGATGGGTTACAGCGTGGTTGGAGTTCCTAAAACGATAGACAACGATGTTTCCAACACAGATTACACTTTTGGCTATCATACCGCTGTCAACGTCGGGGCGGATGCCATAGACAGGCTTCATTCGACTGCGAAGTCACACGGAAGGGTTCTGGTCGTTGAGCTGATGGGAAGAGAGGCCGGCTGGATAACTCTGGAAGCGGGGATGGCAGCAGGAGCCCATTTGATTTTAATACCCGAATTTCCGAAAAAAATTGGAGAAGTTATAGAGTATACAAAGAAAAGAATGGCTAAGAACGGATACATGATAATCGCTGTCGCCGAAGGATTCTCTCCGACCGATATCGGAAAATATGTCGGAAGAGAGGATGAAGTCGATGCATTCGGACACATCAGATTGGGTGGAATTGCTCATTATCTGGCCGACATCATTTCGGAGAAAACGGGGTTCGATACGAGATCGATAGTTTTAGGACACCTTTTAAGAGGAGGAACGCCCACAGCCTTTGATAGAATTTTAGGGACACGATACGGAGTAAGAGCCATGGAACTGGTGAACAAAAAAGATTTCGGCAGAATGGTCGCTCTACAGGGAAATGAAATAGTTTCAATTCCTATTGAATACGGAATTGCCACAAAAAAACTGGTTCCCTACTATTACTATCAACTCGCTGAGCTCTTTTTTGAGTGATGAGTGTCAGATCCTGTTATGTAGATTTTGCATGGAAGGTTATCAGAAATTATATCAAAGATAATCTCATTATAGATATACCCAAAGATTTACCGGAAGAAATGAATAAAAAAGCGGGATGTTTCGTTACGATTCACAAATTGAATGGAGATTTAAGGGGATGCATAGGCACTATATTGCCCGTGTATCCTACTTTGGCGGAAGAAATAAGGTCCAATGCGATTTCTTCCGCAACCAGGGATCCGCGATTCAGTCCGCTGAAAGCACGGGAACTCGATGAAATATTTATTACGGTGGATATTCTGAGTGAACCGGAAAAAACTTCTCATGAGGGGTTGAATCCAAAAAAATATGGAATAATTGTTGAAGCTGGATGGAGAAAAGGAGTTTTGTTGCCTGATTTAGAAGGAGTCGATACACCCGAAACACAGTTGAGGATCGTTCTGAGAAAAGCGGGTATAGATGCCGGAGAAAAGTATGAAATATACAGATTTACTTCAACAAGATGCCATTAGGAGGAAAAGATGAAACAGGCTGTTTATTTTGACGAATATGAAGATGGTGATTCTCAGGATGTGTTAATATGTTATCTGTGTCCTAAGCATTGCGTGATACCGCCCAATGGGGTGGGATTCTGCAAGGTGAGGAAGAATATGCGGGGAATGCTGTATTCCCTGAATTATGGCCAGATAACTTCTATAAATATGGATCCGATAGAGAAGAAACCACTTTATCATTATGCACCGGGAAGCAAGATTTTATCGGTGGGCTCGTGGGGCTGTAATCTGAGCTGCAGTTTTTGCCAGAATTATACTATCGCCCATGAAAAGCCGAAATATGTTCAGAGAGTTGCCCCCGATCAACTGGTGGAAATAGCATTCAGTGAAGAATCGGAAGGTATTGCTTTCACTTACAACGAGCCGATTGTTTCATTCGAATTTCTGCTGGATACCTCCAGAGCAGCCTCCAAAGAAGGATTATTCAATGTTATGGTCACAAATGGATTCATAGAGGAAGAACCCTTTAAACTGTTAACTCAATCCATAAAAGCGATGAATATAGATTTGAAGTTCTGGAACAGAGAATACTACAAGGAAATTGGCGGAGACAGGGATGCCGTACTGAAAACAATACAGAAAGCTCATGAATCGGATCTTCATGTCGAACTCACAACTTTGCTCATTCCAGGCAAAAGTGACAATATAGATGATATAGCCGAAGAAGTGAAATGGATCAGCGACCTTTCGGATGAGATTCCACTGCATCTCTCGAGATATTTTCCCGCATATAAATCGGACATACCGCCGACCGATGAAGACGTAATGATTAAACTTTACAATAAAGCAAAAGAACATTTGAAATATGTTTATCTGGGAAATATAGATTTTGAAGGTTATAACGATACTGTATGTCCCGACTGTAATACACCTGTTATTTCCAGAAGGGGTTATAATATTGAAATCAAAGAGTTGGATGAATTTGGAAGGTGTAAGCATTGCGGAAAACAAATCGTAAGAATGTAAGACAGGTAATCATATTTGCCGTTTTTTTATTTGCTGCGATTGCTATTTTTGTTTTTCTTTATTTTAAAAATAAACCTGTTGAATATTACAGCAGAACCGAATATCTGTTGGGCACTTATGTAACGATAAGGGTGGCCTCAAAGGATAATTCACCAACATATCTTGCGGATGCGGCTTTCAGAGATATCAAAAGAATAGATGAAAAATACTCGCACGCCGAGGGGAGCATCGTTAACCTCATAAACGAGGCGGGTGAAGAAGGGGTGGAAATCGACGAAGAGACTGCCTTCATTCTTTCGAAAGCTAAAGAGGTTGCCAGAATAACCGATGGAGCGTTCGACCCCACCATTTATCCCGTGACGGTTTTGTGGGGCTTTGATGATATGAATTCTGAAAAGAGTGTTCCTCAGGATTCCGAGATAGAGGAAGTTCTGAGCACGGTCGGTTATGAAAATATCGTTTTTGACGAAGACGATCAGAATTTTGTCAGATTACTCAACGGTGCGGAAATCGATCTGGCCGGTATCGCAAAGGGTTATGCTGTGGATTCCGCTCTTAAAATAATCAAATCGCTAGACGAGAATGCGACGGGTTACATAGATGCCGGCGGAGATATAGGAATAATAGGTCCGAAATACGGTAAAAGTCCGTGGATCATAGGAATCAGAAATCCCAGGGGAAGCAGCGAGCAGGATGTAATAGAATATATTTATTTGTATGACGGTTCTGTCGCAACATCCGGGGACTATGAGAATTACTTCGTTGAGAACGGGATCAGGTATCATCACTTACTGGATTCTGAAACGGGTTATCCCTCGAGGTCTGGAGCGATGAGTTCCACCGTCATCAGCAGTTCGACCATGCTGGCCGACGCCTTCGCCACGGCGGCCTTTGTTCTCGGTAAGAAACCCGGTATAACATTTTTACCAAGAAACGGTGCTCTGGCATTTTTAATCTTAGAAGATTTCAGTTCGTATAAATCCCCGGGTTTTGAGGCTTATCAGTCCAGATGAAGCTTTTTGGAAAATTTGATATTTTTTTATATCTGATAATTTTCAGTTTTTTGTTCTGCCTCTTTTTTTTGCGGGAAGCTCCCGGAGATGTGAGAGTGTATGTCGATGGTGATCTTTATATGATAGTTTCTTTAACTGAAAATGCCGTTTATGAAATTGAGGATTTCATGAAAATTGAAATCAGCGATTCCAGAGTCAGGGTTACGGACTCCACGTGTCCCGACAAATTGTGCATAAAAGCGGGATGGGTCGACACTCCCGGAATTCCAATCGTGTGTGTTCCCAATAAAACGATGGTGATGATAGAAGGCAAAGATCAGGAAATCGATGTGATAACGCAATGAACACCAGAAAAATAGCACTCTTTTCATTGCTCATTTCCTTCGGATCGGTACTGTATATCATAGAAACATTTATTCCCTTTCCGGCTCCGATTCCAGGGGGAAGATGGGGATTCTCGAATATGACGATTCTTCTGGCACTTCAATTCTGCGATTATAAAGATATTATCTTTTTTTCAATTTTAAAAAATTCGATAGGCAGCCTTTTGACGGGCAAATTTGCCACGGTGGGATATTTGATGGGGATTTCAGGACTGGTGGCCGCTTCGGTATTCATGCTGTTTTTGTACAGAAGAAAGAATAAATTCGGCCTAATTTCAATAAGTATCACCGGAGCTGCCCTGAACAATTTCATCCAGTTGCTTATTGCGTCCTCACTGATAGTGAAAAATTCGAATGTTCTGGTACTTTATCCGTATTATTTGATAATCGGTTCGATTTCGGCCGTTGCGAACGCATTTATCGTCGTATTCATTTATGAAAGGACTGGTGAAGGAATATGGAAAATATAATTTTAGCATCTACATCTCCCAGAAGAAGGGAATTGATGAAAAAATATCAGATAGAATTTATTTGTGCGAAACCTGAGGGTGTTGAGGAAAATATCGTTTCGAATATGGAAATTTCTCCTCAGCTTGAAAATCTTTCTTTTTTGAAAGCCAGAAGTGTACAGAAAAAATACCCCACGAACACCATCGTTGGAGCAGATACCATAGTTTATTTCGACGGGGAAATTTTAGGAAAACCCTCGGGCCATGAAGAAGCGGTGAAATATTTGAAAAGGTTATCCGGAAATCAGCATTATGTGTATACTGGAGTGACTTTAATCAGGGGAAGCAGAAGGACCTCGTTCACGGAAATCACCGAGGTGAAATTCAGGGATATTCCTGATTACGCTATAGAGAGTTATGTGAACTCAGGTAAGCCTATGGATAAAGCGGGTTCCTACGGCATTCAGGATTACGGAGCGTTGTTTGTAGAGAATATAAACGGTGATTTTTACAATGTTATGGGATTGCCACTCGGCAGATTGTGGGTCGAATTCAGGAATTTTGGATTTGAAATATGAACAGAGAAATAGGGCCGAGAGAAAAATTGCTGGAGGACGGGAAAGACAGTCTTTCCGATGAAGAGCTTCTTGCAATTTTACTCAGAACCGGCTCGAAGAATTGCGATGTCATTCAGTTGAGTAAAAATGTTCTGGAAGAGTTCGGTTCACTCCCGAAAATGTTCTCCGCCGAAGTGGCGGAATTAGAGAATATAAAAGGTATAGGCAAGGCGAAGGCATTAACCATAGTGGCCGCACTGGAGATAGCATACAGGGCCTACAGGGAAATAATAAAAAGAGATAGAGAGAAAAAAATGAACAATCCGGTTTCAGTTTATAAATTCTGTTCGGATATGATTTTATTGAAATATGAGATGGTCAGAGCGATTTATCTGAATACGAAGCTGGAATATCTCGGATACGCCAATATTTCTAAAGGTACTCTCGACGGCTCCCTTATTCACCCGAGAGAGGTTTTCAGGAATGCGATTCTTAAAAATTCTTCTTCTTTAATACTGGTGCACAATCATCCTTCGGGTAATCCCGCCCCCAGCAAAGACGATGAAAATATAACGGAAAGGATGACCAACGCAGGAAAAGTTATAGGAATAAATCTTCTGGATCATATAATAATCGGTAAAGGGAATCTGTACAGCTTTAAAGCCTGCAGGATAATAAAAGCGAATTAAAAAAACGGGGCCAGCAGCCCCGAAATTTTTATATTTATTATTTATAACAGTTCCACATCCATATCGAACACGATGGTATTACTGTGGTTGTTGAGTGTTGTCATAGAATCGCTACTCACTCCGATGAAATCTTTTCCGAACATTTCATATATGGATGAACTTACCTTTAATTGAGGCAGTTTTCCCACGAAGTTTTTACCGTCGAAGAGATATCCGACCTGGATCGGCGTTGAGAATTTTCCCTCCGAAGTGAAATCGCCACCACTTACAAGTAACGCGAAGATGGCTGCTCTTCCCGCTGTCAGTTCGAGTAATGATTTGTTTGATTTGCCCGGAAAGAGATGGGGAGTTCCGATATTCGGAACGGAGTCATAATCCCCGGAGGCGGAACCGGCAACCGGCAGATTGAATTTTTTCGCGGTGTTTTTATCCGAGTATGGGGCCTTCAGGACGCCCTTTTCTATCAGTGGATAACGATAGTCACTCAGAACGGTTCCCTCAAAATCGAAGAAAGATCCGTAATGTCCGTCTTCTATGTTTCTCGTGAGATTCAGGCTGAATTCCTCGTTGAAAAGCTTTTCGTTCAGTTTATTTGAGAATATCGATCCTCCGGAACCGAAGATCAATCCGTTGAGATCGTTGAAGAATTTGAGAAGGTACGTTGCGTCATCTGTGAAAAAGATTATGGGATATTTTCCGTTTTTGAAATCCTTTATATCGTTTTTATAGGCCTCACAGATTTTATTGGTCATGCTTACGAATTCCTTTTTATCGTAATCCAGGCCCTGGTACCCGACAAAACTGTCCATGATGTTTGAAGAATCCTTGTGCTTTATGAGGAAAGAAACATCCAGACTGCTCACATCTGAATGAAGATCCAATCCCACATCGTTTTTGATCGTAACGTCATTTCTGGTCATAATAGCCTTGTGACTGAACAGGAAGTCTGGTTGTTCCTTTTTTAAAGAATACAGCAGATCGTTTATTTTATCCAGAAATTCCTTTTCATCGAAAATTTCCGAACTGATTACCTTTTCTTCCTGAATATTCTCCGTCGGTCTGGCCTTGTATTCGATGTCTAGACCCAGCGCTTTTTTAGCTTTATCCGTCAATTCCTCTTCATCGAATTTTCCGAGAGCACCGGCAACTCCGATCTTTTCCGAATCATAAATTCTCATTCCGGTCTTGAGAATATCCTTCTTTCTTATGGATTCAACTTCTGTCTGAACGACATTTATTGCGGTCTGTATGGTTCTTGTCTGAAATTTTTCCTTAATCATAATAAAGCACCTCCCCCTATTGGACGTTCATGGTTTTTATTTTGACGAATGGGCCACCGAAGGAGACCGAAAGAGGATATTGTTCCATTTTTCCGCACCCTCCGCCTATCATGCTGCGAAGTCGGTATTCTTCAGTTGCATCTTCAATAAGGTTGAGTGTCTCAAAAACATTTCCCGTGATAACTGATATTTTAACGGGTTCTGCGATGTTCCCATCTCTTATCATGAAGGCCATTTTTGGAGCTATGGTGAACGTGGACATGCCGGAACCATGATTGAATGATTCGATGTAAACCCCTTTATCTATATCCTTTATGATCTCTTCGAAAGATTTCGTACCCGGCTTTATGTAGGTGGAAGTCATTCTAACGATGGGTTCGTATTCGAAGTTTATGGCTCTCGCATTTCCGGTTAACGATTCTCCCAGAGAGGCGGCCGTTACGGAGCTGTGAAGCCTGCCGGATAAGATACCGTTTTTTATGAGATAGGTTTCCGCTGCTTTGGTTCCTTCGTCATCGAATGGTACGAAACCTGAACCGGGTTGATTGCCGTCGTCCACGATGGATAAAATATCGCTTCCGACTTTTTTACCGATTTCCCATTCCTTCATCATAGTTTTATCTCCGATCATGAAATCCGCTTCACTCTTGTGTCCGAAGCTCTCGTGTGCAAATACACCCGCAACCTCAGGCGACAGGACCACGGGGTATTTACCGGGTACGACGTCAACGGAATCGTTAAGGAAATTGATCGAAGCGTTGAAGTATTTTTTCACTTCGTCCGAACTATTCAGGAGATCATCGAAATTATCTGCAGCCTTGCTGAAGAGATCTTCAAAATTTTTATCTCCGTTGGCCAGTTTATAATAAATTCGAAATCCGCAAATCTGGGTATCGAACTTTAAATCGGCCCCTTTACTGGAATAAAAATGTTTCACATGATTTTTATCCATGTAATTCAACCGCCAGGCTTTCACAAATTCGTTTTTTGAAATGATCGGGATACATTCGTTCAGAACTTCCTTTTTTCTCTGAAGTTCGACCTTCTTCACGGAGTTGTCTCCCTGAAATTTGAAATATTCCCCGACGTTGACTTCAAAGTTTTTGACGACGGGATTATCGTCGATGGCCCTGTTTTTACGAGCGAGTTCGGCGAGCTTATCCAGTTCTTCCTGGATCGATTCGATTTCTGTGATTGACGAATAATACCATCTTTCACCGTCATACAGTCTTAAAAAGGCCCCCTGATATTCTTTTTCTTTTATCTCGTCATATTTACCCATAGTGTTCTGGATTGCGGTCTGAAATACTTTCTCAATTCTCACATCTGAATAAAAATATTTTGGAAATTTGTACAAAGTAATACCTCCCTCCGTTATTCTAGGTCAAGCCTCATAATTTCTGCTTTAACCCCTTTCAGTAGATTCAGTTCCTTCTTCAGCTCTTCGTGTTTTTCGGTATCTCCAACCAGTTCAAGTATCAACAGTCCGGATTCGGAACACGTATTTAAAACTCCGTCATGCAGTCCGAGCCTGACTTTTATAAAGCAGCCCCAGTCCGTTAGAATCTTCTGTACCGATGTCGCGTTATTTTTCCTGTTATCCAGCAAAACACCCATTACAGTTCTAAACATAGTTAAAACCTCCATTTTTGAATAATATTTTACCCATTCTAATCATTTTCAGCACCTTTAAATCTTCGGATAAAAGAACTGGTTCCATAACGTATCCTTATTCTTCCATCCCTTTCAGAGTCTCTCTGTTCACGCACATTGAATTTATTCTGAATTATTTTTATCTTTTTCTTTCTACCACTTTGATATGAAACTCTTCAACGTCCGTTTCACAAATGTAATTGTTCTCTATCGAAGCAGCCACCGAATTCATTTTTTCTCTTTTATGATATCCTGTCCTTTCCGAACACCTCTGAAAAGTCGTTTTTTATTCTGGTAAAACTCTCTTCATTTAGCCATTTTTCGAGTTTATATTTTTTATAGAGATCTCTGACTCTGTACTTATAGTTTAAATCATCTATATGAACTTTTCCAACCAGGTTGACCAATCGATTTGCGAGTCTTTTTGAATTCATAGGCAAAGCGGGTCCTATAAAGGCATCCGTCGGAATATTTTGCCCGTTCAGCTTCTCAATCAGTTCGATTCTTTCCGGAATCGAATTCGCTCCCGGTTCGAAAATTTTTCTCACATCATCGTTATCGGTCGTCACAGTTATCATGATGTACACTTTTTTTGAAAGTTTCAACAGGTCTATATCTCTTAAGATCAGATTTGATTTCGTCATAATGAATATCGGAAAATCATAGGAGATCAATCTTTTCAGAATATTTCGCGTCAATTCGTATTTTTTCTCTATGTGTTGATACGCATCACAATTTGTCGATATGAAAAAATTTCTGTAAGGGGTTTTTCCTATTTCTCTGTCCAGCACTTCGATCAAATTTTTTTTGATATAAACATCTTTACCCCATTTACCTGTGGTGTTCTTGAACTGTCCTATGAACTGGGCGAAACAATATCTGCAGCCAACAGTACACCCTATATAAGGATTTATGGTATAGTATGAAACAGGTATCTTTGTTCTTGAGATAGCTTTTTTCACGTTGATTTCATAAAACATATTTTATTATAATAAATTTCCTTTATAATTTTGTTAAAATATGGAGTTGTATCATTATCTTTTTCAGAGAGGTGATTTAATGAGCGAATGTGTACTCAAAGTAACTGATTTAAAAAAACGATACGGAGAAGTGAGAGCGGTAGACGGTATTTCCTTTGAAGTTAAGAAGGGCGATGTTTTAGCTATTCTTGGCCCAAACGGGGCGGGGAAGAGTACCACGGTTGAAATGATCGAAGGCTTGAGAAAAAAGGACTCGGGAGAAATAGAATATTTTGGAGAGAAACCCGTTCATATAACCAAGGAAGTAAAAGAGAGAATGGGAGTTCAACTGCAGAAATCTGCCTTTTTAGATAATCTGACGGTTAAAGAGACACTGGAATTCTTTGGAGGATTGTATAAGAAAGCTTTGAAAAGTTCGGAATTGATAGATATGATGTCTCTCGGTGAAAAACAGAAGAGCAAGGTAAAGAATCTTTCAGGAGGACAACTCCAGAGACTGGCAGTGGCGGTTTCTATAGTCAACGACCCGGATATTGTTTTTCTGGACGAGCCGACCACAGGATTGGATCCTCAGGCGAGAAGAATGCTCTGGGAGAAAATAGAAAACCTTAAAGTTCAGGGTAAGACAGTTATTATCACTACCCACTACATGGAAGAAGCCGAGGTTCTGGCGGATGAGATAATTATTTTTGATCATGGAAAGATAATCGCCAGGGGAACCCTTCAGGAGTTGCTCGACTCCGTCAGTAAGGGTAAATATGTCGAATTCAGTCTCGATAAAGTGGATGGGATTCCGGAAGAACTGAAAAAAATCGAAGGATTTAAAGAAATAGAGAAAAACAGATACTCTTTACCGACGGAGGATGTCGAAAAGACGCTTTCGATAATTTTTAATATATCTCACAAGGAGAACTTTTATATTGAAAATATAACGATAAGAAAGATGAATCTGGAAGATGTTTTCCTCGTCCTGACAGGACGATCGTTAAGAGATTAAGGTGTGGTTTGATGAAGAAATTCTTTTCGTTTTTTACAGGATTGATTAAAAATGATTTCAGAGATTTTCAAACCATATTCTGGGCTGTGATATTTCCGGTGGTACTCTTCATAATTTTTTCTTCAATTTTCGGAGGATTTTCCGAAGGGGATTTTAAAGTGAGAGTCGGGCTGGTCAAAGAAGAGGAATTCACGGGACTGGGTGCGATTCTTGATACGGTTCTGACTCAGGTCAGCGGGGAGAACGGTCCTCTCATAATAACGGAGTACGATGATGTGGATGAGGCAGTTGCCCAGTTGAGAAGAGATAAGCAGGATGTTGTACTTCAGATTCCGGATGGAACCAGTGCCAAAATCACTTCGGAAATCATGATCAAGAACTCACAGGTCGGAGCGGCCAATTTGAACGTCTATTATTTCGGAGGAAATCAATTTTCAGAAATTTCCAGGGATATAGTCGTGCAGATAATGAATGGTGTTAATACCGAAATAGAAAAAAGACAGAATAATGATTTTCAGGATTATGCAACACAACTGGACCCCGTGAGTTCGGAAGGCCAGTCGTTCAGTTATGATGTTTATTATTTGCTGAGTGTTCTTTTGATGTCTTATATAATAGTCTCGGTTTTCAATATGCCCATGGGGCTTTTGGAAGCCAAGGAGAAGGGGACGAACAAAAAGATTTTTTCAACTCCAATTTCCCCGCTGTTCTATTTTTCGACTTATCTGTTGAAAACTGCACTTGTGGGTGTTCTGTCGACCGCGGTGGTCTATCTTTATGCGGGTTTCATCAGCGGAATAAATGATCCGAGACTTTATTCCCCGCAGTTCATAGGTGTTTTGTTGTTTTCACTGGCAGTCATGCTGAGTATAGGAATGATGATGGCCGTTCTGGTAAAAAAATTCACGACACTGATCGGAGTATCGCAGATCGCCAATTATCTATTCATGTTTCTGGGAGGACTCTGGTTTCCTGTCATATCTTTTCCATGGGCGATTCGTTGGATCACCTACGTTTTACCCACGACGTATTTGATCGAGATGATGAGAAGGCTTATAGGACTCACAACATTACAGATGGATTTTTCAGGATTGTTCCTGGTTCCACTTATATGGTTGATTGGTTCAATCGTGATTTTCTTTATTAAGTTTAAAAGGGTGATGGGTTATGAGTAAATCAAAACAATTTAAAACGATTTTTAAGGCTTTCGCTATAGAATCGTTGAGGAATAAACTGGAAGTGTTCTTCACTATATTTTTCCCCCTGATATTTCTGGTGATATTCGGAGCGCTCTACGGAGGGAACACTTTCGATGACACTCCGGATATGAGAATTGGTGTCTATTTAACGGAATATTCTGCGGAACTGGAAAGCGCACTGAAGGAAAATCTTCCCTATTATGTGAATGTGTACGATGATCTGGACTCTATGAATAAAGCGGTAAAGGACGGAGATATAACGGCGGGAGTCGCCATATCCGAGAAGAAAATAAGCATACTTTACGTTGAAGGTGACATGCAGAAGAACAGTGAAATGAGCATGATGGGCAATATAGTTGAAAATGTGGTGGAAAAATCCGTCAATAACTTCACGGATGTCATAGAAGTGACCGAAATTCCAGAAGGAATAGATGGAAAAGTGGCCTCGGACTTCGATTATTTATTATCCGGGATAATATCCATATCCATGCTCAGTGCCGGAATGTTTTCGGTCATAAATCTGTTTGGAAGATATAAAAAAACGGGGGTCCTGAGCAGGATATCCGTAACGCCGATCAATCCATCGACATTTTTGCTGTCCAGCACACTGGTGCGTTTGTTGATGAGTTATATATCGGTTTTTATCGTAATACTGGTGAGTTTTGTCATGTTCAACGCCCAACTTGAATTTCAATGGATTCTTTTCATAATAGTTGTTTTGACTTCTACAATAGCCATGATGGGATACGGAATATTGTTGCTGTTGATTTTCAAAAAACCGGAGAGTGCTGAAACTGCGGGTAGCATTTTGATGACCTTCATGATGTTTATTTCGGGAATATTTTTTCCTGAGAACATGCTCCCGGAGGCTATGAAAATCGTTGCATATTTTTTCCCGTTGAAGTATACCGGACTCCTGATAAGGTACACCACAGGGATGGCGGATATTTCCCTTGGAACATTTATTCTCATAAATGTGATTTTTGCGGTAGGGGGAATAGGCCTTGTAGCACTGACTTCAAAGAAATTCCTGTCCACAACATAAAAAAGGGGATGTCTTTCCCCTTTTTTATTCTCCGTAATAAGCTATGTAATGATCGAACCTGTACAGAAAATTGTCGTTGAAGACGGCAACAGCACTTTTGAAATCTTCGGAATAAACCGCATAATATTTTCCCGGGGACAGTTCCAGTTCTTCATACAAAGTGAGTCCATTTTCCAGTTCATTTAAAATAGTCGTTTCTGCGATGTTGAATTCGTAGATTTTAAAATTTTCTGTGGAGAGATCGGTTTCCAGGGAAAAATCTCCGTTCATCAGAGACGATGTGAGAACCGGATTATCATCTATCGATATTTCCAGTACCTTTTCATCGTATCCTTCCTTTGAACAGTCTTTCCATATCTTAACACTGCCGCTTCCCGTCTCCGAAAGACTTATCTGAAAATATTTTTCGTATGTGTCGTAACTGATCTGATCCCAGTCCGTGTAGCCGGTCACCTGAACATTTTCGAATTCAAAATGGTAATCGTCCATTGAATCCAGTGTGCATTTTGCCCCGTGTTCCTTCACTATGGTAACCTTGAAAACCTTGAGATCTCCCAGATCCCCCGAGATGGAAGAGGGTTCGAAGGTCATAATACACGAGAATCCGAAAGTTGATATAAGAATGACTGCTATCATAAAAAACAGATATTTTTTCATTTTTTTCCTCCTTTTATTTTTAAACAATCTTTAGGACATTTTTCAATACATTTTCCACACATTATACATTCCGATTTACTCTCTCCCGGTGAACACATAGCTCCCTGGGGGCAGGCCTTAACACACAATCCGCATTTGATGCAATCTTCATCTTTGAACAGTCTGAATATGGATATCTTTGATATCAGTCCCATCAAAGCACCATATGGACAGATGTACCTGCAGAAAAACCTGTTTGAGAAGATCGAAACAAACGCAAAGCCGATCGTTATTATCAGTGGTACCAGAAGAAAAGAGAAATTGAACACAGTTTTAAACGGAGCTTCGAATCCGAATTCATATCCCACTATTATTGAAATTATGGGTAATGCGATCAGAAGGACATATTTGATGTATTTCAGATATCTGTCCACTTTCTTCGGGATTTTTATATTTTTGACGTTTATCAGTTCCTGAATGGCACCGTATGGACAGACATACCCACAGTATACCCTTCCGAAGACAAAGGTTATCACCAGAGGAATTAAAAACAGGATCAGATATGCCGTTTCATATCTGTATATTAAATTCTGTATGGTCAGAGAAGGGCACAAAAAGCCTCCCATCAAAAAGCCCAGTATAACTGTGGATGTTATCAGAAATGGCTTTCTGTACTTGAACTTTCTCTTCCACGCGATAATTATCGCTCCCGTGGAAAAAATCAACACCAGCAGTATTTTTAGGGAAAGACTATCGGTGAAATATGGCTGGGAAAGGTTTTTGCTCTCTTCGGTTGCCAGTGAAACGGAGTTACTGGAACCGATAAAGCTGTTTGGCAGACTTTTTTCACCAAGGGTTTCATTTTCAGTATCGGCTGTTTCAGAGCTACCGGACCCTATAAAACCGAAGGATTTAGTTTCACCGGGCAACTGAGTTGCAGAAAATGTAACCGCTGAAATTGTAATGATAATAAAAATTAAAATTATACTCAGCCTT
>JASGMR010000041.1 GCA_030156385.1 Kosmotogales bacterium | reverse complement strand
TGGTATGGAGTAGATAATATCAGTATTGAAATAGATTTCGGAGAAGTGAAGATCTTTTCTTCGCTTCTTTTTTATTATTCCGGTTGAATTCGTTTTTAAACAAATTGATTTGAAATACAAAATTATCTTTGCAAAATTTTTAAGCAGAAGATATTATGAGTGTAACCATATTTTCAAGAAGAAAAATCCTACTGTTTCAGGATTTCCGATTAAGAGGCGAGATAGTTTGTAATATAATAGGTGAATTATCAACGTAAATGATATACTAACTTTTGAAGAATTGATACAGAAAGAAATCCGATCGTTCAAAATTAATTGCAGATGAGGAGCGGAAGATATTGTGAATATAAAAAGAAAACAAGGAATGTCATTCATTGAAATAATAGTTTCGCTGGTTATTTTTGCTATTCTTATAGTATTCGGAACAACTATTTTCAGTCTGATAAGCAAAAATTATAATTATTATGGATACAGAATCGATCAAATGGCCGATGCACAAGCTACCGTTGAAGCCAGTTATATTGGATTGAATGCGGAAACGATTGAGGCAAGTTATTCAGGTACAGGAGCTTCTTCGAAAACGATTACTATAGATGGAATAGAAATAAATGGAATTATAATACCAACCGTTTATGCCACAACTGGGGAATTATTATTATTCGTTGCAGGAGATTGATTTATGAATAAAAGAAAAAAGGGAATATCTTTAGCAGAATTACTTGCAGTACTCACAATTTCGGCAATAATAATCATTGGTGCTCTGGTGATATATAACATTGGATGGCAATCATATAATATTTCTACAAAGAAGGCCGAGATACAGAGAAGCATGTTAAATGCCTATGAAATAATTTCTGAATATACACGCTTTGCTACGGAGGTCTCTATTGGCGATAATTTATCGATCGATGCTACAAATGGAACGGAGTATAGAGTTTTTTATGTGGATAGTGACAATACTTTAGTCACATATATGATGGACAATCAAAATAATAAAAGTTTTTTAACAGACGATTTCATGGATGGCATAGAATTTACCAACAACAATGGAATACTTGACATTGACATGACGAGTATTCCTTTAAAGTCAAACGATCCGACATCCGCCGCAACGATATCAACAAAGATAAGAATGTTAAATATTAACAAAGAAGAAACCGAGTCGGGAACTCTTTTAATCATTCGCCATTTTGACGAAAATAAACAGGATAAAAATCAATAAAACCAATCCAGGGAGATGATTTTATCAGAAAAAAGGGTGTTATTTTAGTAGTTGTTTTAGTAGTTTTCATAGTATTTTCCATATTTGGATTAGTATTATTTTTTCTTTCGTCAAATCAGCTTAATAAAATGAAAGAACTCGAAGCGGAAACCATGTCCCATTATCTGGCTTATTCCGGAATAGAAATCGCTTTTGATTACATTCTGGAATCCCATGATTCCTCAAGCACTATTCTCTATGGAAATCTTTCTGAAGATTCACAGATAAACAGTTTCCAAATTCTTCACCGTACACCGGATTCTACCTCGTTCGAGTATATGAAAAACGATATCGAATCAAATATGGATATTTTTACAGATTCAAATATAATAGTAGCCATTTATCCGATCCCTGGAGGTTTCAGGTTTGTATCAAGGGGTACAGTAAACGATGTGGAAAAGATTATTTCCGTTGAACGAACATTGTCATACGGTGGTATGAGTCTTGCCGACATAGATTATGCGATTTTTACGGTCGGAGAGGGCGATTCACTGAATTTAAAGGGAAATTTCACTCTCGTTGATGGTGACGTTGGAACAAATTCAGATGAATATGAAAATGATGACTTCGCCGGAAAAATAACCGGAGTTTTCACACCGGGACTTGAAATTGAATTTATATTGCCGGAATTTCCGGAATTGGCAACTCAGACAGATATAAACGTACCACAGCATTCGGACTACACTATCGATGCAAGCAGTGCTTACGATGATATAACTGTGAGTGAATCCGGCATTCTATATATAGATACCGGAGAATCCTCATCTAATTACATAAGCGTTGTTTGCAACACCATGAGTCTGGGGTCAATTCATGAAACGGGTGCAAGCAAAGCGATTTTTTACGTTCGTGAGGGATTCACATTTGGTGGGGATGGAACTTTAGAGGGTGATATAACATTTATTTCTGCGGGTGATGTAAGCATAAATAACACCTCCGGCGAAGAATTAAATTTAGCCGTATACGCACCTGATTCCGAAATATCTTTATCCGGTAATTCAACCATAACGGGGAGTTTTATTGGAGACATCGTAAATCTCTCAGGAAATACTGAAGTAGCTTTTAAAAGTGTAACCGATGGTCTGGATTTTATCGATGTTACCGATTCTCAGGGAGATTTAGTTTCAATATCTAACACCTGGAGCAGATAAAAATAATTACTGTAAAATTCTATACATTATTGTTATAATTCAATAAAAGAGTTTCATAAAGGGGGAATCTTATATCAGAGGATTCTGGTTTTTTTTTGTAATATTAATTTTAATAGGCATCGTATTCACAGGATGTAATACTCCACAATACACTATAGATTCTGTTAAGGTCGATGGAGTAAAATTTGACTTTATGGTTTCAATGAAGATTTCCGGAAAAAGTTTTATTGATCCCTCAATATTAATTACGGAAAACCGAAAACCTACTAATGCTTCCGACGGAAAAATAATGAAAGGTTATTCTTTTTTATACGAAACTAATAATTCAGAAATTGATAAATTATTTTTTACCCTTGTAAACAGAGAAAAATTTATAAGTTCACCATATGAATTCAAAATAGACAAATCCCTTTATACCCTGACCACACCAGATATAGATATTGAATTTAAAAAAGGTGATTTTTTCATCAATGCATTCACTGAATACGCTTCCGATCTTAATTTTAATTTCACCATTGAAGGGAAAGAATATTTCGGAAGAAACAATCAAATACAAATCACCCCTGAATCCACAACCGATATAAATGGATCTTGTTATATAGTTGACCCACAAACAAATGAAAAATCTCAAAGGGTTTTTTTCAGTTTTATAAAACCTCCAAACGAGGCCCCAACAGTGGATATTTTAAGTGAAATTTTTGACAGGGACAATTCAATAGAAGTTTTTATAAGTGATGATTATGATAAATGTGATGAATTGACAATTAATGCAACCTGTAACAATACACCATGTTTTTTTAACGGCGGTAAACTTTATTCTGAATTTCCTCTTGAAGATGGATTATGGCCTTTGATGATAAATGTCATCGATTCTTCAGAAAAAAGTTCGTTCATTAAAGAGAACGTTTATGTAAAAAACATACCATCCGAGGACATACCCGTTCTTTTTATAGAAGAGGGTGCTGCGAGGAAAGCAAGATGGAATTCTTCCGGTGAAACCAATATTTTACAGCTTTACAAAAATAACAGTTGGAAAAATATTACGACCAGCGAAAATGATTCGGATAGAATAACTATTCAGAATGAAAATATAAACGATGAAGGAGATGTTTACAGGTTAATTTCTTATTCCGGTAACAAAAGATTTTTCCCTTCCGTTCCGGTTTTCGCGGCCGAAAGTTTTTATAAAAGATATTCGTCCAACACTATTCTCTCGCTTTTTGGTGCAAACACTTTCCTGCCGGGGTTTCAGGAATACAAAATTTCAAGCAATATAGCAATACCATTTGATAACGTTTTGAAAATAGATAACGGAGCTTCCGTTAACTTAGCCATGGGAAGTACCGTATTACTTTCAGGGGTTTTGGACATTGAAGGAAAAGATGACAGGGTAAAATTCTTTTCAAATTCATACAAAAACAGCATAGAAGTAAATAATGGTGGGGTCTTGATAGCCAGAGGGGTTAATTTTCAAAATATAAATTTAAAAATTAACGACGGTGCCATCGTGGTTCTATTTAATTGTGATTTTATTGATGGGAGCATTAAAATCGAAAAAGCAAATACAGTTTATTTTTATAACTCAAAAATTAAATCGGACATAACACTCAAAAACATTGACGAATTGAATATTTATAAATCATCGTTAAGTGATGAAATAATTAAAATTGAAAATTCGTATAATACAAATATTTTAGATTCGGAAATTCGAACCGATAATCTGGAGTTTTTATCAGCGTCCAAGGGAAATATTTATGAATCGGAAATCGTTGTTTCGAATCTTTTATTCGAAGGTAATGTATTTTTTCAGATGTATAATACAAAAATTAATAGTGATAAAATAGAATTAAAGAAAAGTTCTACCATTATTGCAAAGAATACCGGTATTGAAGGTAGAAAAATAACTTTACAGGAGATTTCAATGATTAAAACCAATAAAAATATTCAGAATGCTGAATTGGGAGGGTTTTCAGACATAACTGTTTATGAATTTTGATTATTTTCACAATATATATAAAGATATTTATCTGCCTAAGGATTCAAAGACAACTCATGCCACTCAATTACTTGCCTGGTATATAAAGCCTTCACGAGGCATCAAAAATGTGCTTGAAATCGGAAGTGGCTCGGGATATATATCCATTTATCTCGCAAAAAAATTCCCTCATCTTAATATTCATGGAATTGAAATTGATCGTGAAGAAACGAAATTGTTTGAAATGGGTACAAAAATGAACAATTTATCAAATGTTTCAATCATAAATAATGACGTGTTATGTGAGGATTTTTTAAAAAAAATGGATAAATACGATATGATCGTTTCAAATCCACCTCACTATATTGAACCGGGAATACTGAGCAAAAATGAAAAAAGAATCACAGAACGTTCTTTCAAAAAATCGGAATTTGAAAGATTTATTTGTTCAATGAAAAAGGTTCTGAAAAACAAAGGGGTCTTTTATTTAGTTATACATCCCAGAGATTCAATTTATTGGTTTTCAGAACTCCTGAAAAATAACCTGGGAATACATAGAATGAGATTTGTTCATGGTAAGCCTGAAAAACAAGCTCAATTAATATTAATAAAGGGCGTTAAAAACTCAAATAGCAATGTTGTTGTAGAACCGGCAATATTTTTAGAAAGTGGGGATAACAGTGTTCGTAACGTTTGAAGGAATAGATGCATGCGGAAAATCAACTCAATATAATTTATTCGTTAATATGCTTAAGGAAAAAAAGATGCCTTTTATTTTTGTGAGAGAACCCGGAGGAACAAAAGCAGGCGAAGATATAAGAAAAATTTTGCTTCACAATGATTATTATCTCAGTTACAAAACGGAAGTACTTTTATTTGTCGCATCCAGGGCACAAATAACCAAAAATGTTATCGAGCCTGCGCTTAATAAAGGAATGATGGTTGTTGCAGATAGATTTATGGATTCATCGGTTGCTTATCAGGGATATGGAAGAGAGTTGGGAAGCGACGCTGTTAAATCTTTGAACAATTTCGCCGTTGGAAATTGTAGACCCGATATAACATACTTTATAGATATAACAGTTGATGAAGCATTCAGGAGAATGAAACTGAGCAAAAAAAATGATAAAATTGAATTAGAAGGTAAAGACTTCTTTCAGAGAGTTAGAGATGGATATTTTGAATTGTTAAGAGAAGAAAAGAAAAGATTCATATACATAGATGGAATGAAAAGTGCAAACGAAGTCTTTGATCAGATAAAAGAGGTTTTTTTTAGGAAATACGTTTAGAAAAGAGGTGATAAAATGTATTTAGATAAATTTTCAGAGAGAACAGCGAGAATATTTATGCTTGCTCAAAGTGAAGCATATAATCTCGGTCATCCGTATGTAGGAACCGAACATCTTTTGCTTGCAATTTGCAGAGCGCCGGATGAAAATTCAACTAAAATTTTAAACAGACATCAAATTTATTATCAAACAGTATTGAGAATAATAAATAGAGAAACCGGAACGAATATAAGACAATCTGTGATTGGAAGTCCTCTTCCAACGGAAAGAACTAAAAGAGTCATTGAATTCGCTTTCAATGAAATCACCAAAGATAACAGAGAAAAAATAATGGTAGAGGATATATTGATCGGTATCTTAAAGGAAGAAAACGGAATTGCTTCAAAGGTTTTTTCGGAAATGAAAACAAACAAAGAACAGATAATAAAAGAGTTGAAAATCTCAATAAATATGAACAGAAAAAAATACAGAATAATTAACCCCGTCATTAAAGAAACCGATAAACAAAAATCTTCTATCATGAAAGCGGATGAACAGGAAACCGATAACAAAAATTTATTTGAAACTTTAAAAAGATTGAAATCATTTGGCACGGACATAACCGAAATTGCGAGAGAAGGACGGCTGGATCCGATAATCGGAAGGGAAAAGGAAAAAACAAGACTCATGGAGATTCTCACCAGAAGAAAGAAAAACAATCCCGTTCTGGTAGGAGACCCGGGAGTTGGTAAAACAGCTATAGTAGAAGGATTGGCGCAAATGATAGTTGATGGAGTGGTTCCAAAACCTCTGGAAAACAAAGTGATTTTTGCTCTGGATTTGCCCGCTCTGGTCGCAGGTACAAAATACAGAGGAGAATTTGAAAAAAGAATCGTTGATCTCGTGAATATTTTGAAGAGCAACAAGGAAATAATACTCTTTATAGATGAAATACATAATCTTGTCGGTGCCGGTTCCGCTGAAGGAACAATGGATGCTGCAAATACATTGAAACCCGCGCTGGCTTCCGGTGCAATCAAATGTATAGGAGCAACAACCGCCGAAGAATACAGAAAATATATTGAAAAGGATATGGCCCTTGAAAGAAGATTTCAAAAAATTTCTGTATCAGAACCAAGCGTTAAAGTCAGCATCGAAATTTTGAAAGGAATAAAATCCAAATATGAAAAACATCATAAAGTGAAATTCTCTCAGGAAGCTCTTGAAAAATCCGTAAGACTTTCAAAGAGGTATGTTTCAGAGAGATATCTGCCAGACAAAGCAATAGATGTAATAGATGAAATAGGCTCAAGATACAGATTAAAAAAACTTGTTCTTCCAAGCAAATTAAAAAAGCTACAAAGTGAAATCCAGGAAATTGAAGCGAAGGGTTATGATGGAGAAGAAATAGATAAAGAATATCTGGCGAAAATTAAAGAAAAATATATTGATGCCTACAATAGATGGAAAGATAGAGCAGAGAATGAAATAATAAAAATAGAGGGTTACCATGTAGAAGAAATGATTTCAAATTGGACCGGAATACCTCTGAATAAACTGGGACAAAATGACAAACAAAAGCTGTTGAATCTTGAATACAGTTTGCATAAACGAATAATAAGTCAGGACGAAGCAATAAAAGCAATTGCCAAAGCACTTAGAAGATCGAGAAGTGGAATAAAGGATCCCAACAAACCTATTGGCTCATTCCTTTTTCTTGGGCCAACCGGAGTCGGAAAAACAGAATTGGCGAAGGTATTATCCGAATATCTTTTCGACGATGAAAAAAAATTAATAAGAATAGATATGTCGGAATATATGGAAAAATTTTCCGTATCAAGATTGATAGGAGCTCCTCCCGGGTATGTTGGTTATGATCAGGGGGGAACACTCACCGAAATGATAAGGAAAAAACCCTATTCGGTTATACTTTTTGATGAAATTGAAAAAGCCCACATTGAAGTTTTCAATATCTTACTTCAAATAATGGATGACGGAAGATTGACCGATTCCTATGGCCACATAGTAGATTTTAGAAATACAATAATCATAATGACAAGCAACATTGGTGGATCATTCATAAATAAAACCAAATCTTCATTGGGTTTCACATCATCATCTGAAGAATCCGAAAGTAATTACAATAAAATGAAAGAAATAGTCATGGACAAAGTTAAAAAAACTTTCAGACCAGAATTTATAAACAGAATAGATGAAATAGTTGTTTTTAAACAACTGAACAGAGATGAAATAAAGGAAATAATCGATTTATTATTTACAGATATTCAAAAAAGACTTGCAGAAATGCATATAAATATCGTTCTTGATGATACGGCAAGAGAATATATACTCAATAATGGTTATGATCCGGTTTTTGGTGCAAGACCTTTAAAAAGAGCCATTCAGAAAAATATAGAAGATACTCTTTCGGAATCCCTTTTAAGAGAAGAAATTTTACCTCATGACAATATAATAGTAAAAGCTCAAAACGGTTCAATAATTTTTGAAAGAGTAGAAAATAATATATTACAACCCGTGAAATGACAAAAAAACAAACGGAATATATTTGTAGTAATTGCGGGTACGTGTCCCCGGTATGGTTTGGAAAATGTCCTTCGTGTAATTTATGGGATGTAGCTGTTTCTTACGAAAGAGAGAGAAAGAAAAGCACTAAAACTATTAAAGTTAACAAAGAAACTTTAAATTCTATCTCTCTTGAAAGTAAACCAAGGTTTTTAACCGGGCTAAATGAATTTGACAGGAGCATAGGCGGAGGAATTGTCCCGGGAAGCGTTACTTTATTAAGCGGTGAACCGGGAATTGGAAAGTCCACAATTATGCTGCAGATATGTGAAATGGTGGCAAAAAATGGAAAAGTTCTTTATTTCACAGGAGAGGAATCAGCAAAACAAATTAAATTGAGAGCGGAAAGGCTCAATTTAAAAAATCAAAATAATATAGATATTGTTTCGTCTTTTGACATCGAACCCACTATAGAAAGCATAGAAACCGAAGATTATATATTGATTGTTTTTGATTCTTTGCAAACAATAAAAAAAGGATCTCTGCCGGGGATACCAGGTAGTATAATACAGGTAAGGGAAGCTGCAAACGACATTGTTAATAAAGCAAAAACTACAGGTATTCCTATTTTCATTGTTACACATGTAACAAAAATGGGAAATATTGCCGGACCAAAAGCAGTAGAACATCTTGTGGATTGTGTCTTGTTTTTTGAATCCGGGAAGAAGGGATATAGAATACTCCGAACTTTGAAAAATCGGTTTGGACCTTCGGATGAAATATCGGTATATGAAATGTCTTCCAGCGGATTGATACAGATTGAAGATATTTCTTCTATATTCGTTGATGAATACTCTTCGGCTCCCGGTAATGTTATTTCAGTGGTAAACGAAGGTTCAAGATCCTTTTTTGTAGAAATTCAATCACTGGTTTCAAAACCAATTTATGGTACACCAAGAAAATTGACATCCGGTGTTTCGCTTGATAGAGTTCTATTAACATCAGCCGTTTTAACAAAGAGATTGGGAGTACCTCTCGACAGCATGGATGTATATGTGAATGTTGCAGGAGGATTGCAAATAAAAGATACCGCCACCGATCTGGCAATTGCATTATCGTTGTTGTCTTCTTTTTCCGATAAGAGTATTCCTGTTAATTTTGTAAGCTTTGGAGAAATCGCACTTGATGGAACATTGAGAAGTGTTTATGGTTCTGAAAAAAGGCTGGATAGAATCAATAGATCGAATAAAACAGGGTTGTATCCTGATAAAAAAAATGGTATGCATGATGTAAAAGATTTATTCGGTTTTTTAAGGAGAATAGGAAATGGATCATGAAGTTCTCATACAAAAACTCAAAAAGATAGCCCCAGGTACAAGTATCAGGGTAGCAATTGATAATATAATCAGTGCGGATATAGGTGCATTGATTGTTTTTGTTGATGATATTGAAAGATGTATGGACATTATTCAACCCGGATTTGAAATACAATGTCTATTTGATCCCAACAAACTTTTTGAGCTTGCAAAAATGGATGGGGCTATAATTATTTCAGAAGATATCTCCAGAATATTGTATGCTAATGTACAACTAACACCGGATCCAACCATTCAGACAAGCCAGACCGGAATGCGCCACAGAGCTGCCGAAAGATTTGCAAAACAGAAAAGTATGTTAGTGATTGCCATATCAAAAAGAAGAAAGGAAATGTCTATTTTTTATGATGATATTCATTATACGCTCCTCTCTGTTGAAGCCGTACTTTCAAGACTAACTCAAACGATGTTCACGTTGGAAAAATATAAAAGTGCCTTTCTCGATGGAATAGAAGAAATCGACATGCTGGATAAAACCGAAAGTTTGACTTTATACGATGTTGTCGAGACAATTCAAAAAGGCTTTGTAATATTAACCGTTTCAAAAGAACTCGAAATTTCTCTGGCTCAAATCGGAAAAGAAGGTGCCCATTCAATAATGCAACTCAACGAAATAAACTTTGGAGTAAGAGATGAATTGAAAGAAATTATGCTCGATTACAGTAAGACATTACCTTTAATTGAGAATATAGAAGAAATATTGGATAATTCAGACAATTTTATTGAAAGAGGTTCAGTAAATAAACTCAATTTTTCAAAATTACTAGGTTACGAAGTTCACAATGCTTCGGATTTATTTGACAC
Organism: Kosmotogales bacterium; assembly: GCA_030156385.1. GTDB lineage: Bacteria > Thermotogota > Thermotogae > Petrotogales > Kosmotogaceae > JASGMR01. The sequence goes on along the minus strand of JASGMR010000041.1, from coordinate 6,617 downwards.
AACCGTTCAGGCAAAGGGAATAAGATTCATAAAAAGAATTCCCAGAATACCGTTGAATGTAGCTTATAAAGTGGGTTTAAAATTTGGTAGTTTTAAAAATCTTATAAAGGCGAACTACAATGAAATCAAAGAAGTTGAAGGAATAGGTGATATAAGAGCTTCAATGATTTCCAATAAAATCAATTCTTATTTAAGAGAATCCAGATAATTATAATTTATAATCTATTTTTATCTCTTCTTTTCCGTCGATAAAGTAAGACGGAATAAAAATATTTTCTTCTTTTTTTCTGTTACAAAATTCATGAATATATTTCAAATAATCCTTCGCCGTAGCTTCCCAAGTATATTTCGTCATTACTCTGGAGTATCCTGCGTCCGCATAAAAATTATATTTTTCTGTATCCATCATACCCTTCAATCCAATAATTATGGTGTTTATATCCATGGGATCAACCAGACAACCGTATTCATGCAATCTTATTATTTTTTTTGAATTTTCATAACTGATATCTTTAGAAAGCAAGGATTCAGAAGGGCCTCCATTTTTTGTTACAAGTACAGGCAATCCACACGCCGCTGCTTCAAGAGGGGCCAAACCAAACGGTTCATAATAAGTTGTTAAAGCAAAAACTCCCCTATTTTTTGCACCGATTCTGTATAATGAGGCCAATTCTAACTGGCTGTCAATATCTATAAAGTAAATAGAATCTTCAATATTATATCTTCTAACAATTTCAAACATTTCTTTTAAAACATTTGCTTCAACAGTATCAAATTCCATGCTGTATTTTCTCGGATCCGCTATATTTTTCGTGACAATGACCAAATTGAAATTCCTGTTTATTTCTTCCGATCTGGAAAAGGCTTCTACTACCGCTTTATGATTTTTCTTAGGATCCAGTCTACTTGAACAAATTACCGGAGGCAAGTTCCTTCTATTAGGAAATTCATTATAAAGATTTTCATATTTTCTGACCACCTTTAAATCTATACTCTGGTCATTTTTATTAAATATTTTTATATTTACTCCAGGAGGTACCACTTTAACTTTTTCCTGATCAACAATATCTTTGTAAAGAATATGAGAATATTGTTCTTCCTTTTCCTGATTAGTACTGGTGAAAATCACAGAAGCGAACTTCATCGATAATCTCTCGGCTGTTATCCTTGAAGAAAAATGATAATATTCATCAAGTTTACTGAAATTCTGAAAAGATAACAATTTATCCAATTTTTGTGCTCCCAGGGAATGTGCTGTAAAAGAGAAAGGAATACCTGTTTTTTTGTACAAAAACACCCCTGACAATCCTCCATCACCATAATTAGTTATAAAGAAATCGGGAAATTTTTCGTTGCTTTTTTTATAAAACTCAATAATATTATCTGTCCATTCATTCAAATGAGACCATAATAATTCTTTTCTCAAAAATTTATCGGGCCCGCAATTTATCCTTAAAATCCTTACACCTTCAATGTCATGATAAAAATCCAATTCATCGGAAAATTTTCCCCATTCAGGATCATTAATTCTTCTGGTTATAATATCAATATCTTCTCCCATATGAGCCATTGATCGGGCAACTTCCTTCACATAAACTAATTGTCCTCCGAAATCTGGATGAGATCCCCATTTTCTGTCTTCCGAATCGAAATTTCCCTGAGGATTCAAAAACGCAATCTTCATTTTAATACCTTCCCCGTAAATTTTTTATATATTTCTCTTATATCCGGTATTTTTTCTTCCTTGTTCTCAGAAGATAATTTAAACGCTGAAACACAACTGCCAATCAAAGTCGATTCAAATATATCATAGCCATTCAATATACCGTAATACACTCCGGCCCACAACGCATCACCTGCACCGGTAGTATCACATACTTTTTCGGCCATCGAATTTATTTTTATAAAATTTCTGCCATCCGAGACCAGCGCGCCGTCTCTTCCCATTGTCAGAATTACATATTTTGCCCCATATTCATGATATTTTAAAATGTATTCATGTGGAAACATCTTTCCAAAAATGTGAAAAGAATCATCTTCAGACGGTTTTACAAGATAAATATCTTTGAGAATATTTTTAATATAGTTTATTCCGTCATGATTCACTTCCCAGAGTTTTTCCCTGTAATTAGGATCAAAAGCGATCTTTACACCTTTACTTTTTGCTTTTTTTATGATCTTTTCAACGGTATTTCTCGCTGGGTTACGGGATATCGGCCAGCTACTGAAGTGAACAATTGATACTTCTTCGAGAATTCCATCCAATTTTTCATCATATTCAAGGTTAAAATCTGATCCCCTTATAGGGAAAAAATCAGGATTACCGATACTTTTATTGATAAATACCATTGATGTATTTCTTTCATAATCTTTTTGCATCATAGAAGTATCAACATTTCTTTCACTCAATCGCCTTTTAAATTCTTCTCCAAACGGATCGTTTCCAACTCTTGTAAACAAATATGCTTTAAGTCCCATATCGGCAATGTTTCTTGCTATATTTCCTGGTGAACCACCATAAGAAAGGTTAAACGTTCTTGCATCTTTTAATTTTGTATCGTAATCAATGGTAATAAGATCCAAAACGAGTTCCCCGACTACTAAAATTCCTTTCATTCCTTCGCCAAGGCCCCCATAGGATCCCATGGATCTAAAATTACCGGTTCTTTATCCAGAAGTTTTACAACTTCTGTATCAACATATTTCTTCTCAACGGCAATTTCGTACATGAATTCATCGAACCATTTATCTGTCATCAAAAAATACCCTTTATCACCGGGTTTTTCACTCCAGCTGTTTTCAACTCTCCACTTCACCGGATTGCCATCATCATCCAGATCTACACCTGTGAAAACCATAGCATGCGTCATCATGCTCTGACCATAATCGAGTCTTTCGGCTTTATCGGAATTAAAGTTTTCACCATAAAGAAGTTCATAATCGAATATCTTTGTACTCATCACTCCCATATCTCTTTCAAGCCACTTCCCAACATCACATCCAAACCAAACATGTTTACCATCTTTGATCATCTGTATTGCAGCTTTTTTGAAAACGGAAATATCAACATTTACATATTTTATAATACTTCCTTCGATGACATTTCCTAAAAATTCTACTGTATATAATTCATTAAACGGCTTATCTTCCGTTGGAGCGTTTATTAAACAAATCATTGAATCCAGATCAAAATTTACAAACTTTTTGAAAAATTCTTTTGGTGTTATGATTCCTTCTCTATAAAAAGCACCATCTGTGTTTTCCCATTGCCACAAAAATTCTTTTGGAGGTTCACCAAGATGAATAACCAGCATTTTATAAATCTGATTTAACATTTCGCCCTTTATTTCTCTCAGCTCATCTGTAGTTTTTCCGGAAATGTAATTCTTTTTCAGAGTTGCAGCATATTCACGCAGCTTCAAAGTTATCAGAACGTTCATTACTCTTGTATTACTGCTACTTTCCGTTTCGGGCATAAAACTTTTCGGTACAACTCCATATTTTTTCACCAGATTTACAAACATGTCCCACTGTCCGCCATCCTGTATGGGATTTTGAAGAAGATACATAAAAATTCTACTCTGAATCGGTTTTTCGATAATAGAAATAATACTCTCCAAAAAATAATTAGCTTTTTCAAACTTATCCCAGAACATCAGATAGTTTTGAGACAGTTCAAAATCTTTTATCTTATATTTTTTTATAACTTCATTTCTTAAAACATTCGTGCCGGCAAATAACCAACATCTGCCACTTTTTTCCTGAGACACTATTTTGTTTTCTTCAAGCTTGTTGGAATAAACATTATCCAATTCCGTAAGATATTTTCTATTCAATACAACTTGAGTGATCGGGTTTTTTGTTACAGCATCCATAGCCAAAACATTCTTTTTCTCATCGTAAAAACTCTTTGAATAATTATCAATATCAATTTTAGTTATATTTACGTTCAAATTTATTCCCCCTTTTCATATATTTTATCATAATATCAATATAATACTTAAAACTGAAATCTTTGCCAGGCTTCAGGGAGAATGATTTTCGTTTTAATTATAATCAAAAAGGAAAGCAATATATTTTATTTTTTACGACTATATATCTTATATGAAATGAATTATCATATATAAAAACAAAAACCCCAATTATGGGGTTTTTGCAATCTTGCAATTCCAGCGAACTTTATATGAAGTATGAATATTGGAATCGTTCAATAAATAAAATTAATCAAGAGGTTCAACATTAACAGCCTGAGGACCTTTTTGGCCTTCAACAACTTCAAAAGATACTTTTTGGTCTTCATTTAATGTTTTGAAACCATCTGATACTATACCAGAATAGTGAACAAATACGTCTCCGCCTTCGTCTGAAGTGATAAATCCATAACCCTTGTTAGCATTGAACCATTTTACTTTACCTGTCATTAATTTCCTCCTAAAAATTTCTCGCTCGTACATAGTAAGCAAGTTGCATATCCTTGAATTGTTCCCTTTGAACAATCATCTTATAATATACCAAAATATATATAAAGTTATGTAACGTATACAATAAAATTTAATGTCTTTTACTCATATTATTAATTATATTTTAAATTCTTATTGAATCAAAGAATATTTATATATAAGCATTCAAACAAAAAGCCCCATATCGTGATGGGGCTTTATTGCAGGAATTCCATTATTTATATATAAAGTTTATTATGGAATCGCAGTCATTCCTCGATAGGCTCTACCTTAACAGCTTGCGGTCCCTTTTCACCATCGATAATTTCGAAGGAAACTCTCTGATCTTCATTCAGTGTTTTATAACCGTCTACAAGTATTCCTGAAAAGTGGACAAATACATCATTACCCTCATCGGTTGTTATAAACCCATACCCCTTTTTAGCATTGAACCATTTTACTTTTCCTTTCATTTGTTCCTCCCAATAAATCTTTATGCACCATTTGCATACAGTTAAATTAACACTTAGTTGCTCAACATGCAACCAAGATATAATATACCAGAATAAAATTTAAATTCTGTAACGTAATAGATAAATTTTATTTTCTTTATTTTATCTGAATGTTATCCGTATGCATTACAACTTTACTACATGAATGGCCTAATCTATTTTCAATCTGGTTGCTTTTGAGTCCTTTTATAAGTTCCAATTCTTTGGAGCTGAAATTAATTATTCCTCTTCCAATAGGTTTATTCTCTATAAAAATATCAACAATATCCCCTTCGTTGAAGGAACCTGTCACATTCATAATCCCTATTGCAAGAACACTTTTTCCAGTTTTTAAAGCTCTTTCGGCACCCTTATTGAGATATATCTTACCCTTTGATTTTGTCAAAAAACCTATCCAGCTTTTTCTTGCTTTTGGTTGCTCTTCAGGTAAAAAAACCGTTCCTGCATAACCCGTAGAAAGAAATCCATTTATATTCTCGAATTTTTTTCCATTGCATATGCAGGCTCTTACACCATTTTTAGAAGCATTGTGGGCTGCATTAATCTTTGAAGTAATTCCCCCAGAACCCCAGCTAGTGGAGTTGAAAACCTTTAAATTAATTCCTTCGTGATATTCTTTAATTAAAGACCCATCCTCCGCGATAACTCCATCGCAGGAAGTTAGTAAAATAAGATAATCAGCAGCCCAACCAATAGCAAACATTGAAGCTAAAATATCATTGTCACCAAACTTGATCTCTTCGGTGGCTATCGTGTCGTTCTCATTTATTATAGGAATTATTTTCATCTGAGTCAAGCCTATCATAGTGTTGCGAAAGTTAAGAAATCTTTTTCTATCACTAAAGTCATCTCTTGTTAACAATATTTGCGCCACTTTAATATTGTAAAGATCAAAAACATTTTCGTATATTTTTACAATCTGAATCTGCCCCGCTGAGCACAGAGCCTGCTTTATATATAAATCACTTTTATTTATTTTCTCTTTAAGATATCCATAACCCGCTGCTTTGGAACCGGAGGTGACGAGCACTACGTTATTTCCGGCCATAAAAACCTGTGATACTTCTCTACAGAGTTCAGCAATATATTTTTTATTAATCTCTCCATCTCTATCAACTAAAAGATTACTTCCGATTTTTATTACAACTTTACTCATTTACGACCTCGTTTGATAATCGCCCGTAACAATATATTTGTATGTTGTAAGTTCTTTTAGTCCAACGGGTCCTCTTGCATGAAGCTTTTGAGTGCTTATTCCTATTTCACCACCAAATCCAAATTTCCCACCATCGGTAAACCTTGTAGACGCGTTCACATAAAGGGCAGCAGAATCAATTGAATTGACGAACATTTTCGCATTGAAATAGTTTTCCGTAAGAATTGATTCGGAATGATTTGATGAATATTTATTTATATGATCAATGGCATCCTGAACATTATCAACGATTTTTATTCCCAAAATTAAATCCAGGTATTCTTTCCCCCAGTCATCTTCCTGAGCTTTCTCTACATCTATATACTTTACAGTTCTCTCGCATCCCTTTAAAAGAACATTTTTATCATCCATTCTTTTTTTCAATAATGGGAGGAATTTCCCGGCAATTTTTTCATGAATCAAAACTTTTTCAACCGCATTACAGGTTCCCGGTCTCTGCGTTTTTGCATT
>JASGMR010000040.1 GCA_030156385.1 Kosmotogales bacterium | reverse complement strand
TTTTGAGGAATATTAACTTTTTTCCTTGCATTTATTATATTATTTATTCACCTGTATTTCAATTCCATAACTGATTATAGCCTGGTTCAGGAGACTCTATTTAAGTAAACAGCAAAAAATATCAAGTTTGAAGTGCAAGCCAGATTTATAATATTTATGAAAGGAACGGTGAAATAAATGGAAGAAACAAGGGTGTATTTAAAAAATTTTATAGGAACAAGTTATGAAGTAGGAATACAAATAGGCAAGTGGATTTTATCCACGCCTGATTTGTTGCAGAAAGTATTACTCCCCCCTAATGCTTATCCTCACGACAAGTTTATTGGAATTTTTGATTTGTTGGATCGTTATTGTCAAGGTATTAATGAAGAAATCAGAGGATTTTCAGATACGATTGGTGTTTCCAACGAACAGGTGCTTTTTTACGCAATGACCTATTTGGAACGAGGGTGTAGTTTAATGGCGGCATTGCCACAAAAGACCGAAAGTGGACATACTGTAATGGCAAGGAATTATGATTTTAATGATAAAATGGAAGAAATGTGTTTTGCTTTTACTGATATTAAGGGAAAATATCGGTATATTGGTTCTACCTTAAATTTATTCGGCAGATGTGATGGAATGAATGAACACGGGCTTTCGGTGTGTAAGGCGTCCAACGGTTTACCTGTCGGCAATTTTGAGGGGGGTCAAAAAGCAGGAGTAACCGGATTCAGTTTTTGGATAGTTGTTCGTAGCATACTTGAAAACTGCAAAAATGTAGATGAAGCAATTAAGTGGACAATGAACGCACCCATCGGTTATAATATTAATTTAATGTTGGCTGATAGCCATAACAAAATAGCATTACTTCAATGTGTTGATGGTCATAAGGCTTACAAAATTTTGGATGAAAACAGTGATGAAACATACCTTAGTTCCACAAATCATGTACTATTTGATGATATAAAGCCTTATGAAAAAATGCTCATTGAAAGCTCTGTAATCCGCAACGATAGGATTGTTAGTTTATTTGAGAGAAATAGACTAATTTCAAAAAGCAATATAAAGGAACTGCTTTCAACGTCGTACCCGAATGGGCTTTGCTGTCATTATTATAGAGAATTTTTTGGTACGCTACGCTCTATGATATTTGATGTAACTGATAAAACAATAGAAATGACGTTTGGTTCTCCACAAGCCAACGAATGGCATACTTTTTCTATTGGAGCATTTGACACGAAAGAAATGAAGGTGTTGCTACCACAGGAAAAAGCAAGTCCAGATTTTTACAAGGTCAACTGATTAGCAAACATTTATCAAGAGGAAGGAGGGGCTGTCTTTGAACGACAAACAAATAATAGGAAAGGCCATTGTATTCATAGAGAACAATTTATATCAACCGATTGTTGCGCGTGATGTTGCTAAGGCAGTTTCCTATTCCTACTATCACTTTCACCGTTATTTTCATGCTATTATGGGCGAAACAATAGGAAGCTATATCAGAAGCCGCCGTTTAACACAAGCAGCTTGGGATTTGGTACATAGTGATAAAAAAGTATTAGATGTTGGACTTTCACTTTGTTTTGAAACAGCGGAAAGTTTTACAAGAGCTTTTAAGGATAGGTATTCCATGACACCATCAGAATACAGAAAAAACGGAATAGATGTTTTAATTGGAAACAGGCAATCCGCACAGAAATCTGATAAGACTATCATCACATATGCTGGTTTAACTCCAGAAGTCCTTGTAATACCTGAAATATATATCATGGGGATTCGCTTTAAAACAACTGTTTCAGGAAGTGAAACTGTCGCCATGTGGCAACAGTTTAATAAGGAAGTTCCCCCTGCGCTCCTTGCCAATAAACGATATGGAGTTTTTGAGACCTGTGAAACTTGTTCTTCTGATATATTTAATACCGATAGCGAAAGCATGGCATTTGTAGGAATTGAAATTTCAAAGAGTTATCCTGTTTTAAATGATATGCAAATAAAAAAGTTGTGTGGTGGAAAGTATGCAAGGTTTGTTCATAGAGGAACAGTAGATACTTTAATACAAACATATCATTACATTTGGGGTGCATGGTTCCCTAAGAGTGGTTTTGAACTTGCTAACCGCGACGATTTTGAGTGTTATACAGAAAGGTTCACCGGGGCAAATGATAGCGACTCTGAAATTAATATTTATTTTCCCATAGAGTGAATTAATAAAAGTTGGTGGTCACCAATAAATTTTAAACTGCCATTCATGTATTAATGTTTGGTAGGTAACTGAATAGCGCACTTTTTAAGAGTCTTCCAATGGCAGCTATGTGATTAAAGGGCTTTTTATGTTTCAAACACCTATTTATAGGCTAATAGCAGTGCCGTCACATTACTGTGGCGGCTTGGCATAGCTGATGTTCTAGCTCTGCATAATATAAAAAAATTACATCAACTTATGGCTGACCAGTGCGGCCATTTTTTATTCGACACCTTTCGTGTTAATTTGCGTAAAGGTGTTTTTTTGTATCCTTTTCCCATTGACAGCGTATGGGACAAACCTATTCACTTCGGGTCAACTTGGCCCGAAGTCTGGCCCCGTTGTCGCTCCTCGCCTACTCCATTTCGATTCACTAATTCCTAAAAAATCGAAATGGAGGAACACTCTATGGCAAAAATCAATCTGCGGGATTTTTACCCGTTTTATAATTCTGACTTTTTTGTTGAGATACCCGACGAAATCAAGGACGTTTTGCTGGAAGCGGAACGCTTGGAGCAGAACTACATTCGCCGCCGCTTCTACAACAAGGCCCACTACTCACTGGACATTGCACGGGCAGAAGGCGTAAATGAAAGTGCGGTCAGAGATTCCATTGAAAAAGGACTGAAAAACATAGAGATATTTTTGGAAAAAGCACAATTTTCTCCTGCGAATTTGCCTTTCAAATCACATGACTATTAGAAGGAGTTTTTTTCTCTGCTGTTCTTTGACAACTGAATACCGATGACCTAGATACGTTCAATCAAAAGGGAGCCAAGCCGCAGGGTACGCCAATACCGCCCGTTGAAAGGGGGAAAGACCAAACGGGGCACGAGCGATTCCTACCAACTGCGACAAGCAGATATGGTAATCTGCCCGGCGATAATCTTTTGATTGGTACAATGATACTTACGGTTTGAACGCTTCACAGCATTGACCGTCGCGACATCAGCATACGCTTTAAGTTTGCCGACGAACTACGCAGCATTATCCAGTATATCGAAGTCAACTCGCATTTACAGGTAGGATAAAACACCTACACATTAACAGAGCTTGTTGGTTTTCCTAATATACAACACTCATAATATCCTTTGCACCAGAATTTTCTGTTTCCATACCTATATTTCAAATTCGCATGTCTGTCAAATATCATCAATGAACTTTTTCCTTTCAAATACCCCATAAATTGTGACACACTTATTTTCGGTGTATGCTTACTAATATATGTATGTGATCTTTGCATGCATTTGCCTCTATTATTTCTACTCCTTTTTGTCCACATAATTTTTCCTATATCTGTTTTTATCTTTCCATATATTATTTGTCTTCTATATTTTGGTGCAAATACTATATGGTATTTACATCTCCACTTTGTATGTGCTAGACTACCTTTGTCCATAGGACTTATCTCCTTTGCTTTTTATTAGGTTGGCTTACCTAAATTTATTCCAGCAAAGGAGATTTTTTTCTACTAATTGCTTAAAGCTCTCCGGTACCACCTGCTTAGCAGGTGGTTTTCTTTCTATAAATGAAAAACCCGAAGTCATAATGACTTCGGATTTCTGATTTGTTTTAATCTATCTTTTTACCATCTGCTACCAAAAGGTCCGGCAAGTCCTTCGCCCGTACAGTCATTGAATTGGTTGAAATATTGCTGGTTTCCGGTATTCGCAGGATAATTTCCTCCGAAATTTCCCTTCTGAACGTTTGTTGAAAATTGATTTCCGAAACTCATTTTCGAATTTGATCTGTAGCCTGAACCCATTCCGAAGTTTTGCTGGAATGTCGGGTAAGCGTTTCCCGTCATCTGGCAGTCATTAGAAAAATAGTTGGCCTGTCCCTTCGTGTTGATATAATTTCCCTGAGTGCCGGTGTATCTGCCGCCTGTGCTGCTGAAATTCTGAAATCTTCCGGAAGTGTTTCCCATCGGTACATTTTGCGAAAAGTTATTTCCATAGTATCCGGGTGTTGCCTGATAACCGTAATAATTTCTGTTTACGGAATTCTGAAGTTGTTGAGTACCATCTCCGTATATACAATCACAATATTCCTGAGTTCCGACCGAAGTTCCTCTGATTTCATTATTCACCGAACTCATGTTGCCGTATCCGTTTTGTGTTCCCTGAACCGCATAATTTGAAGTGTTTGAATAGCTGCCCGGGTTATTTGTGGCATAACTCTGACCTCTCACTATGTTTCCCGTAACGTTGTTTTCAAATCTATCGAGTTGTTTTGTGAATGATTCGAGATGATTGTAAGATCCGGCCAGTAAATTTGAATATACTGCGGTAATATTTTGATCCGGTGTGCTGCTTATGAGTTCCTGAAGATCTTTGATATCCAGTTCTTCTATGGCTATGCCAACTTTTATAGCTTCCTCTACGGATACACTTCCCTGTGCAATCAAACTATCGTACAGTTCCTGTAATCCGGGATCCGTAAATTTTCCCGCTTCCGGTAAAACCGGGCTTTCTAAACCGTATAATCCAACTAATTCTGCCACTTCATCCATATGTACCTGTTCACTTTTTGCGATGTTTGCGAAAGATCTTAATCCCCACATATCGTAAAGTTCCAGATATACGTCTCTCGCAAGCTTTTCTTCTTCACTCATTAATAAAATACCCGACTCATCTTCCGATGATACTGCTGCTCCAAATAAACTGAATGTCATTATAACTAACAGTGATGCTAAAATTAATATTTTTTTCATTTACCATTACCTCCTATAAGTATCGTGTGATTAATAATAATATCTGTTTCTTAGGACAGGCTTAAATAATTCTTATATTTTCCTTAGAAAAAAAATAATACCCATGAGTGAAAATAAAATAATATTGTACAAGGGATAATAAATCTTTGATTGACTTATTTAAAATTAATGATTGAAGATGAGGGATGAATAGAATATGTTATGATTGAGAAATTGAATTTATTTAGGTACGGTTTGTTGATGTCTGATGCAGTAAATACAGAGATATGGTACCCTGATATTTGAACATTGAAAGGAAAAGATGAAAAAATATATCGGGAAAAATAAATATAATACTTAATCATTATTTGAATTTTAAAACTTGCATTCCAAGTTGATATATTGAGGGTAGATTTTCATTAATTTTTACCCGATGTATAAGATGGAAATGAAGTTTAGTTTGATAATGTATTTTGAAGAGGATCTGAGGTGGTAATATGCTTATTACGAATTATCTGAATGTACAGATTGCCGGTGATTCACACGGGCCGGCGGTATATGGGATCGTCGAAGGTTTTCCGTTCGGCTTTGATGTGGATGTTGAAAAAATAAACGGTGATTTGAAACTCAGACAGATAGGTTATGGACGAGGCAGCAGGATGAAGCAGGAATGTGATGAGGTGAAGTTTGAATCAGGGCTCTGGAAAGGGTTCACCACCAATATGCCGATCGTTATGAGAATAAAAAACCGTGGAACTTATCCCGAAGGCGATGATGAAAGAACATTACCGCGGCCCGGTCATGCGGATTATTCCGCATATATGAAATATAAAAACAAAGATATGAGAATCTATGCGGAAGGTGCCAGTGCAAGGAGAACGGCGGCCATAGTGGCTGTGGGGAGTTTATGCAAACAGTGGCTGGAGAAAAGAGGGGTCTTCGTTTTATCATTCGTCGAATCCTGTGGTGAAATTGGAACGAGGATGAATTTTGAAAATCTGAAAATTGAAGAGTTGAGAGCCAGAAGAAATGAAAGTCCCGTTTTCTGCCCAGATCTTGAAACGAGTAAAAAGATCGTGAAAAAAATCGATGAGGTCAGGAATGAAGGCGATACGCTGGGAGGAACCGTAAAAACCTTTGTGAGGAATTTTCCCGCGGGAATGGGGAGTTTTTCTTCCGCACAATCGAGAATGGATTCCGTTCTGGGTGCAAACATATTTTCTATTCCATCTGTGAAGGGTTTTTTTATCGGAAATCCGGCTTCTCATTTGAGAAGGGGGCTGGAAGTTCATGACAGGTTTGGAAAAGAGAATGATGAAATAGTGAGATTATCCAACAATGCGGGAGGAATAGAGGGAGGAATTTCAAACGGGATGCCCATTGTTACCACTTCATATTTAAAACCCATTCCCTCAATTTCCGCCGGAATCGAATCCGTTGATCTGGTAACCGGAGAAGAAAAGAAAGTGGAATATGTACGGTCCGATGTAACGGCAATTTCTCCGGCCGCAATAGTCATAGAGGCTATAACGGCTATCACTGCTGCCGATTTTTGCCTGAACGATGGGGGTATGTGAGATGGCACTTTTTTTGATCGGAATGCCCGGTGCAGGAAAAACCTATTTTGGTAAAAGGCTCGGTGAATATTTGAAAATAAAATTCTACGATACCGATGAAATAATAGAGTGTAAATATGGGAAGTCTGTTAGAGAGGTATTTTCAGAATTTGGAGAGAAGGATTTCAGAAAAATAGAATCCGAAGCTTTGGATTATTGTTTTGGAATTTCCGAAGATATTATTTGTTCCACGGGCGGTGGGATAGTTGAAATCCAGGAAAATCTGAACAAATTAAAGAAAACAAAGACTATATATATAAAGAAGAGTCTTGAAGAATTGGAAAACAGATTGAGGGACGAAATCAGTGAAAGGCCTTTATTTGGAGATGAACCATTCAAAAAATTGAAAACACTTTTTGAGAAAAGAAAAGGACTTTACGAACAATTTCCTTCTATTGAAGTTCCATTTCAGGAATTATCCGAAGCAAAGCTAAAGGAAATCATCGGTGAAATAAATCGAATAGAATATTGATAAAATATAAAGAATTCCCGGTAAAGATAAATTGAAATATCTATAAAATGTTCCGGAGGCTCACATTGCGATCCGGAGTACGAGCTAGTGATTCACTGATTTTTATTCGTTTTTTCAACCGAACTTATGAATCTATCTATCTCGTTCTTAACCTGTTCGATGTGGTACTCTCTGTCTACACTTTTCGATACGGCTTCAAAAAATCCGGCGTGAGGTATTTTTTCCGCACAGATCATTCCGTATTCGTAAGGATGAAGGGGATCCATCTTAGTAGCTATTATCAGTGTTGGTATTTCTATTTTTTTGAGAAGGTCCAGTGAATCGACCGGTCTGGATTCGGGAAGTATTTCAAATTTCTCATGTGTTTTCTTTGATACGGGGTTATCAAAATAACCTGCGAAAGATGCCGCGGTTGCAGGAGCTTCTTTTAAGAGTTTTTTATATTCATCGCATTCTATGAAAATTTCCCTGCCGTCGGGTATATTTATATATTCTGCCACTCTTTTATAGAGTTCACATATATTTTTCCCCATAGGCCCGTCTAGCCATGCTATCCTTATGAGGATCAACCCTTTTATAAACTGCTGGTATTTAAGGGCGAAATTCATCGAAACGGCGGCGCCCATCGAAATTCCACCAATGTAGAAAGATTCGAAATTCAAATAGTCGCAAAGGGCTTTCACATCTTCGGCCATACAGTCGAAACTGAGATCCTCCGGATTTCCCAGAGGTGTTTCGCCGTTCCCTCTCAACTCTATGAGAACCAGTTTTATTCCATCCTTTGCTTTGAAATGTTCGATTGGCTGACTGAGATCTCCGCCCAACCCATGAAGAAATATGAAAGGGGTTCCTCTTCCGAAAATTTCATAATGTATTTTAATTCCCGATCTATTTAAAAATGGCATTTATATTTTCCTTCAAAAATTTTATACTGTCTGATATCTGATCCGGTGACAGACCGTGCATTATTAACGGGCCTTTGTACTCGCATTTTTTCAGCAGGCCTATATAAGTTTTATAATCCAATACTCCCTTTCCGGCAGCGACATAAGAAATTCCATCGTTGTAAGCCAGGTCCTTTGCGTGAACAAGAGCGATATCGTTTCCCAACAGGCAGAAAGCTTCCTCCAGAACATCTTTCATATGAGCTTTTTGTCCCGGATGGAATAGATTTGCTCCATCCATGATTATTTTCAAATAATCGCTTTGAATATGGCACAGCAATTTTTTTGCTTTTATGGCGGAATTTACCACATTCGATGTTTCCGGTTCGACCCCCAGAATGATGTTGTATTTCTGAGCGTATTTCAGTAATTTTTCAAGATTGTGGCTCATTTCACTCCATACTTCTTTTGAGTTGTTGTCGGGATGAAATTTCCACATATTATCTTCATTTTTCGTTCCCGTACAGAGTGTTATGATTGGTACGTTTAGTCTCTGGGCAATCTCGCATAAGATTTTGAAATTTTTAATATTTTCATGAAGTCTTCTTTTATTGGGATCCACCAGGTTGAAGGTTCCGGAAATAGCTACGATATCCACGTTGTGCTTTTTACAGGCATCTTCTATTTTTTTTATGGCAAATTCGTCGTGGTGAGTTGGAATGGCGGGCTGGCCCACACACGTCATCTTAAATTGTGTCAGATGAAGATTAAAAATTCCCATTTGATTGAAAATTTCATCCAGATCCATTCCGGACCAGGTTCTTGTAAAAATTCCCAGTTTCATTTCACAAACTCCCTCCGGCATCTTTCAGCCAGATCTTTTTTCCTCCCATTCGGACGGAATCATAAGTGGCTTTTAAAGCTCTGAGAGTCAATATTCCATCATCCACATCCGCACCTGTCATAGGTGCATTTTTCAGAATAACGTCCGCGAAGCTTTCGAGCTGTCTTCTGTAAAAATGTCCGTCGGGCTCAAAGGGTCTGGTTACCAATCCGGTCGATTCGTTCCAGCATTCGACTTCCGAGGATTTGAAAAACCACGGATTGTATGTTTTTCCCGTTACGCTTCCTTTGGTACCGTAAATATTGAATCCTTCATGCCAATCCATTCTGACAGCGATCGTCAAATCGAGATTGGCGATTATTTCGTTTTCAAATTCACATGCGATGAGCCAGGAATACATATTTTCTTTTTTGATGAATTTGGTCTGAACGTTGAGTGGATTTCCAACAAGGAATTTTGCAGTATCGAACAGATGACTTCCGTGGCCAAGCAGGTAATATTTTTCTCTGTCGGCTTTTGGATTTCCCGCGGGCCTTTTGATTTTTTTGCTCGTGTAGATAACCGGCATGACGTTGTCACACATCTGATATCTTCCTGTACTGTCACAGTACCAAGCCTTGAGAGTCGTCACTTCTCCGATTTCATTTTCTATGAATTTTTTTGCGTATTGAATTCCCCCATCAAAACGTTTCATATTTCCTATCTGAAGAACTAAACCGGATTCATGAACGATTTTTTTCAGCTCTTCACATTCTTCTATGGAAACGCCGAGAGGTTTTTCTACAAAAACGTGTTTCCCGGCTTTTAAAGCTTTTTTTGCACATTCAACATGAAACTGGTCTGCGATTCCAATGATCACTGCATCGATATTTTCATCGTTGAGCATTCTATCGTAATCGGTGTAAGTTTTTTCGCAGGGATAAATTTCTGCCATTCTTTTTAACAGGTCTTCAGCTTGATCACACATAGCATACAATTCTATGTTTTCTGCTTTAATACATGATTCGAAATGAGCAGCCTGTGAAATGGCTCCACAACCTAAAATTCCGACCCTGAGCATGTTGTCATTTTTCAATAAACTCACCTCGTTTTTATATTAACATAAAAATCATTCGTAATATATGGTTGTAAAGCAGTGTTTGTATGGTAATTCCAGGAATATATTTTCTGAGTATCCTTAAAAGGTGTTATTTGCAGAATAGCTTTTCTTTCCGGTGAAAATCATAAATAAAATTTAAGGCAGATTAAAAAAATCGATAATCTTTTCAAATATTCGAATGGATCATCGTATCCGGCTTTTTTGCTTTTGAAGAGATATTGAATTATTTTCGTTTCACGAAATGAATCTCCCCCATCTGTTATTCTATTCATCGAACGAATTCTGACGGAGGAGATTTTTCTTTTTATTTATGGTACCGGTTCAAATTTATGTATAATTAATTTTTTTCAGGCTGTTCTACCATCAATGTCTACAAATCCCTCTTCGAACTGACTCAGATACAGCTCCGAATAGAATCCTTTTTTCTCCAGCAGTTCTTCATGAGTTCCCTGCTCAACTATGTCTCCGTGATTCATAACGAGAATCAGATCGGCATCCCTTATTGTAGACAATCGATGGGCGATTATGAAATTGGTTCTGTTTTTCATTAAATTGTTCATAGCCTTCTGGATCTGAATTTCGGTTCTGGTATCGACAGAACTCGTTGCTTCGTCTAGTATCATGATTTTTGGATTAGCCAGGATCGCCCTCGCGATCGTAATCAACTGTTTTTGGCCCTGGGAAATGTTCGTCAATTCTTCGTTGAGTATCATGTCATACCCTTCCGGAAGCATGTGAACAAATGAATCGACATGAGCGGCCTTTGCGGCTTTGATGACATCTTCGTCCGTTGCATCCAGCTTACCGTATTTTATATTATCTTTTATGCTTCCGTTATATAACCATGTATCCTGTAAAACCATACCGAAGTTTTCCCTCAGGTCATTTCTCGTGAAATCTTTTATGTCGTGACCATCCAGTAATATCGATCCGCTGTTGAGATCGTAATATCTCATCAGTAGTTTAACCATGGTTGTTTTACCCGCACCAGTAGGCCCTACGATTGCAATATTCTGCCCCATTTTAACTTCACATGAAAAATTGTTGATTATTATTTTGTCCTCTTCATATCCAAAATGAACGTTTTTAAACTCGACGTTTCCTTCTATATCCGATACTTTCACAGGATTCGACGTATCAGGAATTTCCTCTTCTTCCTCCAAAAATTCGAAAACCCTTTCGGCCGCTGCAGCGGTTTGCTGGAATATATTAAAAATATTCGCTATCTGAGCTATAGGTTGGGTGAAAGATCGTACATACTGGATGAATGCTTGAATATCTCCAACTGAAATCATGTTTTTTATAGCTAGCCATCCCCCCATGATGCTTATTATTACGTATCCTATATTTCCTACGAATGTCATAACCGGTTGCATCATCCCGGATAAGAATTGTGACTTCCATGCCGAACTGTATAATTCTTTGTTATAAGTATCGAATTTTTCTATGCTTTCTTTTTCTCCATTGAAAGCCTTCACAACGACATGTCCACCGTACATTTCTTCTACATGCCCGTTAACGTGTCCCAAATAATCCTGCTGTTTCTTGAAATATTTTTGAGAATATTTAACGACAACGGAAATAAGAATCATTGAAATAGGTAGAATAAGTAATGCAACGAGAGTCAGCTGCCAGCTTATGCTGAACATCATGATCGTTACACCTATAACCGTTGTTAATGATGTGATAATTTGGGTAAGACTCTGATTGAGGGTTCTGCTTATTGCATCGACATCATTCGTAACCTTTGAAAGTACTTCGCCCTGATTTGTATTGTCAAAATATTTCAGGGGGAGCTTGTTGATTTTAAGAGATATTTCTTTTCTGAATCGATAGGTTACCTTCATTGAAACTCCGGACATAATCCATCCCTGAATATAGCTGAAAAGTGCGCTGGTTAAATATAATCCCAGAAGTAACAACAGGGTTCTTCCTATGGCTGCAAAATTTATTCCGCTTCCGGTTCCCTGAATTTTTCCAAGAATTCCTTCAAATAATTCGGTTGTAACTCCCCCAAGAACTTTTGGGCCGACTATTGAAAACACTGCACTTGCCGCAGCGAACACGAATACGATGATAATTTGAATTTTGAATTCTTTCAAGTAATCAGTGAGTTTTTTAACGGTGGCCTTGAAATTTTTTGCTTTTTCTCCACCTTGCATAATAGCAGGACCTTGACCGAATCCGCCATGGTTACCTCTTTGTCTGTTTTCTTTACTCATAGTAATTCCTCCTCAGATAACTGAGAAGTTGCAATTTCTCTGTACGTTTCACAACTTTTTAGCAGTTCTTCGTGTTTTCCAATTCCAACGAGTTCGCCTTCCTCTAATACCAATATCTTATCGGCATTTTTAATACTTGCCACTCTCTGACCGACTATTATTTTTGTGCTATCGCCTGTTTCTTTTTTTAATTTTTGTCTCAGGGCCGCATCAGTTTTGAAGTCCAGGGCAGAAAAACTGTCATCGAAAAGATATATCTTTGGTTTCTTCAGAAGTGCTCTGGCTATAGAAAGCCTCTGCTTCTGACCGCCTGAAACGTTCGTACCTCCCTGGGAAATCTGTGTTTCGTATCCTTTGGGACTTTTATCGATGAACTCGGTTGCCTGAGCAATTTCTGCGGCTTTTTCGATCTCTTCCTGAGTTGCGTTTTCATCAGCATATTTGAGATTTGATTCTATCGTACCGCTGAACAGAATACCTTTTTGAGGTACGTATCCTATTCTTTCCCGAAGATCATGCTGGGTGACATCTCTCACGTCTATTCCGTCGATTAAAATCTGACCTTCACAGGTGTCATAAAATCTGGGAATCATATTTATCAATGTAGATTTACCTGATCCGGTTGACCCTATTATTGCAGTAGTCTGTCCTGGGACGGCTTTGAAGCTTATATTTTTCAATATGTTTTCTTCAGCGCCAGGAAATTTATAACAGACATTTTTGAATTCAATTTCTCCGCTGGCATCTTTGCTGAATTTTTTGGGGTTCTCTGGATCCTTTATCTGAGGTTCAACCTTCAGAACTTCGGCTATACGTCCTGCGGAAACTGAAGCTCTCGGTATCATTATGAACATAATAGTCATCATCAGGAATGAAAATATTATCTGCATGGCGTATTGTATGAATGCCATCATATCCCCCACCTGCATACTTGAATCAGCGATCTGATGTGCACCATTCCAGACTATCAATAAAGTGACTCCATTCATAACGAACATCATAATCGGCATCATGGATACCATTACACGGTTTATGAAAAGATTAGTTTTCGTAACATCTCTGTTGGCTTCGTCGAATCTTTCTTCTTCGAATTTCTGAGTGTTAAATGCTCTGACAACCATCAATCCGGATAAATTTTCTCTCGTGACGAGATTCAATCTGTCTATCAATTTTTGTATTTTCTTGAATTTCGGAAGGGCTATAGCAAAAACAACTGCCACTAGACCCAGTAAAATGATAACGGCGAGAGCAATTATCCAGGACATTGAAGCACTTTTCTCGAGGGCCCTTAAAACTCCTCCGACACCGAGAATCGGAGCATAGAAAACCATTCTTATTATCATCACAATAACCAGCATGATCTGTGTTACATCATTTGTCGTTCTGGTAATAAGAGAGGCGGTTGAGAATTCTGCGAATTCGGAATTCGAAAAATTTTCCACCTTGGAAAATATATCTCTTCGGATATCCCTTGCGGAACCCGCGGCCACCTTGGCGGCTAAAAATCCGACCATTATTGTTGAAGCAGCCGACAATAGAGTGATCAATATCATGAGAAGTCCGGTTTTTATTATATAATCCGTTTCAATTTTTGCGGTATCTATACCGATTGCTTCCAGTTCATCTTTCACCGCCACTACAGCACTTTGATTGACCATACTCTCTCCTAAAACGGCAATCGTATCATCTATGTAAGACAGCATATTCAATCTTTGTTCTTCGGGCATCAATCTGAGAAAAGCGAAAACATCAACATTTTCCGGGAGAGTCATTCCTTCAGGAAATTCGCTTCCCTCGGGAGTCCTTCCATTTTTAATTTCCGAATATATCATAAAGGCTTTGCCCAGTGTTAAGTTGACCTCATCAAAATTTTCTATTTCTCCTTCCTTCAAAACGTAAATCGGTTCATTTTCAACTATAGGATATTTTTCCAGATAAGTATCATAATTGTTCGAATTGTTGTCTATGAGCGAATAATATTGAAGTATTTTTTCTTTATCATTTTCACTCATGAAAAGCGTGATGTTATCCATAGTATTTTTTCTGATTACTTTTGAAATGGCATTCTCAATTCCTCCCTGTTGTATTCCGGTGTTCACTATTTTGGACATATAATCGGGAAGAGCAAGCTCACTGATTGCCTGGACGAAAAGTAACCCTACGGCTAAAATAATTAGCCATAAATATGGTTTTATATATTTTATCAACTTGAGCATTTCTTCTCTCCTTTATTTTCTATGTTTTTTAAGAGTAAATTTTGAAGTTTTTCTAAAGCATTCAGGATCATTTGGAGATCATCATCCGATCCTTCACTCATTATTTTACCCAGTTTATTCTCAATTTTTTTGAAATTATTCTTCGCCGTGTGCTTATATTCTTCGCATAAGCTTATTATTACAACTCTTCTGTCGCTCTCACTCCTTTTTCTTTGAAGAATTCCGGTTTTTACCAGTCTATCAACGATTCCTGAAACAGTGCTGTTGGAAAGATCGAGTTTTTTACTCAAATCACTCACTTTCATATCTCCGTTATGAGCCAGACTTCTGATCAACATTCCCTGAGGTTCCGTAAGGTTAAGTTTTTTGAACTCGTCGTCAATATTATGTTTGATAAGAAACATGACCTTCTTTAATTTTTTAATTATTAATATTCCAGTTTCATTTTTATTCAAACAGAATCACCTCGATATTGTCCTGACACTAAATATTCGTATACAAATATTTAGTGTACGAAATATATTTTACTATTAAAATTTGGATTTGTAAATGATGAATACTTTAAATAAAAATTATCGGATTATGAATTTTAAAAAAACGGAAAAATCCAATTTAAAATACATTGAATTCTCCACGCTTTTTATTGATTTGTTTTTACCTTGTTGAAAGAGATTTTGAAAACACTTATGAAGTGAATTTGTTCAGCTTTTCAATATCTTCCGGGTTCAGTTTAAGATCCGCTGCGTTCAGATTTTCCTGAAGATGATCCGGTGAGGATGCTTTTGGTATCGCTATTACCCTTTCCTTTGAAAGAAGCCAGGCAAGCATAACCTGATATATTGTGCTGTTATATTTCAGAGCAATTTCTTTCAAAATGGTTTTAACTCCTGAAGGTAACGTTCCTCTTTTCAGTGGAGAATAGGCGGTCAAATTCACATCATTTTCCTGGCAGAGTGGCAACAATTCCTTTTCTGGGTTCTTATCGACGATATTGTAGAGAACCTGATTGAACGAAATAGGCTCTGGCGAAACTTTAATCGCTTCTTTCAACAATTCTCCATCGAAATTTGAAACACCGATGTGTTTAATGAATCCTGCCTTTTTCAATTTTGCCATAGTATCCAGTGATTCTTTCAATGGTACATCCGGATTTGGCCAATGAATGAGGTACAGATCCAGATAATCTGTTTTGAGTCTTTTCAGACTTCTTTTCAAAGCTTTTTCCAATTCTTCTTTATTTAAATGATTTGGCCAGACTTTCGAAACTATGAAAAGCTCTTCTCTGGGAAATATTTTAATAGCCTCTGCCACCAATTCTTCAGTGTGGCCATCCGCATAATATTCTGCTGTATCTATATGCCTGTATCCCAAATCTAAAGCTATCTCCATATTTATTATCTGTTCACTGTCTCTCGAATAGTCAGGCTCGGCCTCTCCGCCTATACCCCATGTTCCAAAACCTAGCGCGGGGACCATTTCTTCCGTTTTTCCAATTTTTCTGTACAACATATTTTCACCTCCAGATCAATTACGAGTTGCTGATTGGAATGTATTTATTATAATATAAAAATAAAAGTTGATCAAAATTATTGGTTTTAGTGGTTTTTACATTATGTACAACATAAAATAACTTTTAAAAATTCAAAAATGAATTACGTGGTGAACATTCAAGTGTTTTAAACATGCTTTATTAATTTTTTGATTTTGATAAAAAATAGTATTATAGAGATGAAATACTTTGAACTACACAACAATATTGCTGATAAAAAAGGATAAAAATCAAACGATTGCTTTATGAATTATTTTTTCTGTTGAAAAAGGAGGTTATCAATCATGAAAGAATTGAAATCGAAGGATCTGAAAATTCCAATCAGATTTCCAAAAAATATAAAAACCTCTGAATATATTCAGGAACTATCGGTTTTTATAGGTCAGGATGAAGCGATAAAATCACTCGAAAGAGGGCTTGAAATAAACACGAAAGGATACAATATTTTCGTATCGGGGTTAACCGATACGGGAAGAAGGACATTTGTAAAAAGATTTCTGGCAGAAAAATCCCTTCTGAAGAATATTCCCGAAGATTGGGTATATGTGAATAATTTTGAAAATCACAGGAATCCGAACGTTATAAAATTGAAAGCGGGGTTGGGGAAACAGCTTAAGAAGAAGTTAAAAGAATCGAGGGAAATAATCGTTAAATCAATAATCGATGTTTTTCAAAGTGAAGATTATCAAAAGCGCATATCGGAGTTGCAAAAGAAAAAAAATGAAGAAAAATCAAACTATTTGAAAGAAATGGTAGACGAAGCCGGAAATCTTGATTATGATGTGAAGATCACTCAGGCGGGCGTTTCATCTTCTCCAATATATAAAGGGAAAACGTTGACTAAAGAAGTTTATGAAACTCTTCCGGAAGATATAAAAAAAGAGCTGGATGAAAAGGGAGAAAAAGTAGTCGATCTGATTAACAAATACATATTGAAGTTGAGTTCGATGGACAGGGATTCAATCCAGATGATAAATAATTTGAACAGGGAAGTTGCGAAGTTTTCTATCAAAGGGCATATAAAGGAGTTGAAAGAATATTTTTACGCCAATGAGGAAATTCAGAATTATCTGGAAAGAATGAATAAAGATATACTGGATAATTTAAATATCTTTTTCAGCAATGAACTCAGTCCGGATAGAATTTTTTCTCAGAAGTATTCGGTAAATCTTTTTGTCGATAATTCATCACTGGAAGGGTGTCCGGTTATAGAAGAATTGAATGTGAATTATTCAAATTTATTTGGAAGAATCGAATATGAAAGTAAAATGGG
>JASGMR010000039.1 GCA_030156385.1 Kosmotogales bacterium | reverse complement strand
TACCTCAGGGAGCGGGTCTGTCGAGTTCTGCTGCGTTAGAAGTTGCCATAATTACGGGGTTGAATGATATTCTCAATTTGAACCTTGATGACAGAAAGAAATCCCTCTACTGTCAGGAGGCGGAAAATAACTTCGTTGGAACTAACTGTGGAATCATGGACCAGATGGCGAGTGTTTTAGGGAAAAAGGACAACGCCATTTTTATAGACGCCGAATCCCTTGATTATGAATATATACCCCTTAAACTGGAAAAATATTCTATGGTTATATTGGATTCTAAAATTCATCATGAGCATGTTTCCGGTGAATATAATCAACGAAGAGAAGAATCCGGTAAGGCTTTAAAGGAATTGAATAAAGATAATTATAAAGAATTGACGATAACGGATTTGATCTTGAACAGAAAAAAGATGGACAGAACATTGTATAAGAGGGCAATGCATGTTGTATCTGAGAACGCCAGAGTTTTAGAATCGATTGAGACCTTAAAGAATTCCAACTGGGAAAATCTTGGAAGATTTCTGTTACAGAGTCACGAGTCTTTGTCTTTCGATTATGAAGTATCGTGTGAAGAGATTGATTATTTGGTAGAGGAAATCAGAAAAACAGATAAAGTTTCAGGTGCCAGAATGATAGGAGGAGGTTTTGGCGGTTCGATTTTATTAATAGCAGAAAGCAAATATTTAGAAGAGATAATGAAAAATTTGAAATTGAAATATAAAGAAAAATATGGTATAGATTTCGACTATTATATTGTTAATTCTTCGGATGGTGCAAAGAAGATTGGTAACCCTGTACTGTGAATGAAGGAGATTTATGAGAAAAATTAATTTGGCTATAGTGGGGTGTGGAATTGTTGCAAAAGAACACCACTATCCTGCATTGAATAAGCTTAAAGAGAAATATAACGTTGTAGCGGTCAATTCAAAAACGAGAAGGAATGCCGAAAAGTTTTCGGATATGTTCGAAAATCATCCCAAAGTTTTCGACACGTACGATGATTTGTTGGATTGGGGGGAATTTGACGCTGTAGATCTTGCACTACCGACGGAATATAATGTAGAGTTTGTTCAGAAGGCTTTAATTAATAACAAAAGTGTTTTCTGCGAAAAACCAATTGCGATTAATACCAATGAAGCGAAAAAAATACTTGGCATGTCAGCATTGAGTTCAAGTGTTGTTTATATAGCGGAAAATTTCAGACATATAAGTGCGCATTACAGAATAAGAAAAATAATCGATTCCGGAAAAATTGGTAAGCTTCAATTTATTATCTGGAAACAGTTAATAGGAATGAAAAATGATAATAAATATGTGGAGACCATCTGGAGAAAAAAACCCAAACATATTGGAGGGTTTTTATCTGATGGCGGAGTACATCATATAGCCGCTATCAGAATATTTATGGGAGAAATTGAATCGGTATACGCCAAGACAAAGAAAATTTCTGATTATCTTGGCGGAGATGATACTCTGTTTATGACTATGAATTTTAAAGAAGGATATATTGGAAGCTACACGGTTTCTTATGCACTTGGGGACGGAAGGATCAAAATTGACATTTATGGTGATTCCGGTTCAATAAAGATTCGAAAAAATTATTTTATCGTTGAAACGGAAAAAGAAAAACTGACTTATAAAATTCCCAGAGAATCTTCATTTGCAAATGAGTTTTTAGACTTTTACAGAGTATTCAACGGTGCCGCGAATATCATGGGAGATCCTTTAGAGGCTATCAAGGATTTAGCGGTAATCGAAGCAGGTGTATCTTCTTCTGTTAAAGGGAAGGAAGTGGCTATAAAAAATTTTTTATAAATTTTAAAATAGATACTTGACAGGGTATGGTTTAATAGATATAATGTAAATCGTGCTAAGCCAACGTAGCTCAATCGGTAGAGCGGCTGATTTGTAATCAGCAGGTTGGGGGTTCAAGTCCCTTCGTTGGCTCCACTATAGGTGGTAGGGTGCCCGAGCGGCCAAAGGGGGCGGACTGTAAATCCGCTGGCGGAATGCCTACGGTGGTTCGAAACCACCCCTTACCACCATTTATTTTTGGTATAGAGGTGAAATAATGGCCAAAAAGAAAGATAAAATACTGGTTACGTTGAAGTGTTCAGATTGTGGGAGAAAAAATTATTACAGATTTAAAAGCAGACAAAAAAAGTTTAAGCTTGATTCCAACAAATACTGTAAAAAATGCCAAAAACATACTGCGCATAAAGAAGCAAAAGCATAGTTTTATTGGAGGGATAAAATGGCCCGAGGAAGTATAAAGAGATTTCTAGGTGAAGTGAAAAATGAAGCGAAAAAAGTAACCTGGCCCGATAGACAGACCATGACATCTTCTACTGGCGCTGTGCTTGTTATTCTTGTGGCGAGCGGCTTTTTCTTAGGATTATTGGATGTGTTATATACCAATGTTATCGGCGGATTGTTGCGTTTTCTGACCGGAGGAGCAGGTTAATAGCCTTTTTATGATATGAGAAAAAAATGGTATATCGTTCAGACTTATTCTGGCCTGGAACATTCGATAAAAGAATCCATAGAATCTAAAGTGGAGACCTTTGGAGTTGGGCATCTTGTAGGTAAAATATTAATACCCGAAGAAGTAAAGTTGGAGGGAGCTTCTGTATCCCCCGAAAGGCATGTTTTGCTGGACGGCTCTAAAATAAAGGTCAAAAATAATGAAGATATTTATAAGACTCAGGTGGTGGCTGTTGAACCTGAGATTCACGCAAAGCATTCAGGTATAGTTAAGGAAATAAAAAATTACAGGATCGTTTTAATTGAAACGATCGATAAGAAATATACGAAAACTTATTTTATACCGGAAAGCGCTAAGATTGAAACTGGTATTAAAAGTGGCACCAGGATAAAACAAGGGTTTCCTTTAGCTAAGGGCGGCGAGTATTATTCTGAAATAGACGGAAGGATAGTTGCTTCACTTAAGAGAAAGAGGTTAGTCGTTGATAATGATGATGGAGGAGAGAATGTATATATTCTCTATCCGGAAACGATGTCCGCTAAAAGATTGAAAAAAGGAAGTGCAATTTCTGCTAACCAGCTTCTTTGCGGCGAAAAAGAAATACATTCTAAGGTTGATGGAAGAACCGAAATAAAGGAATTTCCTGGAAGAACCGAGATCAGAGTTTTTAAAATAAACAGAATAAGATTATATCCGGGGTATATCTTTGTTGAGGCTGTTCTCAATGAAGAAACGAGAGGTATCATAAGAGGAACTCCCAATGTGGTCAACTTTGTGAATGTGGGAGGCCAACCCGTTGAACTGAAGAAAAAAGAAATAAGGGCTTTGCTCAGGTTGTCTGGGATTGAAGATATTGAACCGGAAAAGAGCAAGCAGGAAGTTAAAGTTGAATTTGATTTTGAAGAAGGAGAAATGGTCAGAATCAATTCGGGCCCGTTTGAGGATTTTGTGGGTAAAATTACCAATCTCGATTCGGAAAAAATGGAAGTTAAAGTTATTGTAAGTATATTTGGAAGAGAAACACCAGTTATACTCAATATTTCGGAAATAGAAAAAATTGTATAGTGGGAGGATTAAATTCCGTTTGACCACGAGGAGGAATGAAAATGGCAAAGAAAATTATAGCGCAAATTAAGCTTCAGTTGCCTGCGGGTAAGGCTACACCGGCTCCACCGGTAGGTCCCGCATTGGGTCAACATGGCGTGAACATTATGGAATTTTGTAAAAAATTCAACGCGCAAACTGCAAATGACCAGGGAATGGTTTATCCTGTTGTTTTAACCGTTTACAAAGATAGATCCTTTACTTTTGTTACCAAAACTCCCCCGGCGAGTTTTTTGATCAAAAAGACTATAGGATTGAAAAAAGGATCCGGCAACCCATTGGCAGATAAAGTTGGTAAAATCACCCAGGCACAGCTGGAAGAGATTGCCAAAATTAAAATGGCGGATCTTAACGCCAGAACTATTGATGCTGCCGTAAAAATTATTGCCGGTACCGCCAGAAATATGGGCGTAGAAGTCGTAGGTTAGGGGTGAGTTGAATGGCAAAAAAATCAAAGAGATACCTGGAAAACAAAAAATTAGTTGACAGAACGAAATCTTATGAAATAGAAGAAGCTGCAAAGTTGATAAAGGCTTTCAAGCCCGCAAAATACGATGAAAGTTTAGAATTGCATATAAAATTGAACATTGATCCCGCTAAAGCCGACCAACAGGTCAGAGGGACCATTTCGTTACCAAATGGGACAGGAAAGAAGGTCAGAATTCTTGTCTTTGCAAAGGGTGAAAAAGAAGAAGAAGCAAAAAAAGCCGGTGCGGAATTTGTCGGTGCTGAGGATTTGGCAGAAAAGATTCAAGGTGGATGGCTTGATTTCGATGTAGCAATAGCCACTCCGGATATGATGAGAGTTATTGGAAGATTGGGAAGAGTATTGGGACCTCGTGGTTTGATGCCTTCACCAAAATCCGGAACAGTCACGATGGATATAGAAGAAGCCGTTACGGCTTTTAAGGCTGGAAGAGTTGAAGTTAAGAATGATAAGACATCTAACGTTCACATTCCATTCGGCAAAGTTTCCTTTGATGAGGAAAAAATTGTAGAAAATCTGGATTCTGCAATGAGCCAGATTTTAAGGATGAGACCTTTGGGTGCAAAGGGAAGATTTTTCAAGGGAGTTTACGTATCTACATCCGTTGGTGTTGGAATAAAAGTTGATTTCAGCCGATTTATAAAGGTACTGTAAATTATAACAATTTCTTAAAAATAAATATTTGTACCAGAGACAGTAGGTATATAAGTGCGGTAAGCCGCCTACCGAGGTGCGTATAATCAATACGACCTCACTTTGTGGGGTTTTTTTAGGAGGCTAGTAATGTTTACAAAAGAGCAAAAAAAGGTATACGTCCAGGATTTACAGAATAAGCTTGAGAAAGCTTCCTTGGTTGTATTAACAGATTATAAAGGTTTGGATGTAGAGAAAATCAGTGATTTGAGATCGAAGTTATACGAAAGATACGGAGAAGATTCAAACTATATCGTTACAAAGAATACCTTGTTCAGAATAGCATTGAGAAATGCTGGATACGAAGAAGAGGAATGGGGAGAATATTTGAGCGGTACGATCGGGGCTTTAATTATTACTGAGGATGATTGTGTCGAAGCAATTAAAATCCTCGCTGATTTTAACAAAAAGAATAAGCTTCCCGTTATCAAAGCGGGATATCTTGAAGGTAGGTTCTTCGATGAAAGTAAGATCGATGAATATTCTAAATTACCAACCAAGAAAGAGCTCGTTGCACAGGTTGTCGGTGGCATAGCGGCGCCAATCACAGGATTTGTTTACACTTTGAATGGAATAATCACAAAGTTTTTATATGCATTAAATGCGATAAAAGATCATAAAGAATAATAAATAAATTTGGAGGTGTTTATTATGACAAAAGATGAATTAATTCAGGCAATTAAGGAAATGACAGTTGCGGATTTAGCTGAACTAGTTAAAGCATTGGAAGAAGAATTTGGTGTAAGCGCTTCAGCACCAGTCGCAGTCGCAGCAGCACCAGGTGCAGCGGCAGCAGAAGAAGTTGAAGAAAAAACAGAATTTGATGTAGTATTGAAATCATTCGGCGCCAAGAAAATAGGAGTTATTAAAGTAGTCAGGGCTTTAACAGGATTAGGATTGAAGGAAGCAAAAGAATTAGTTGAAAAAGCTGGATCACCTGATGCGGTTGTTAAAGAAGGAACAACAAAAGATGACGCAGAGGATATCAAAAAACAATTAGAAGAAGCCGGCGCAGAAGTAGAATTGAAATAAGTAGTTATAAAAAAGTTAAAGTTAATAAGGTAAAATAAATAGTTAACCACATCAGATTTTCAAATCTGATGTGGTTTTGGTGTGTTTTAAAATTGGTGAGGTGATCTGATGAGAGATGTCCAGTTTGGGAAGAGAAAAAGAAAAATTTTTGGTAAAGTAATTGAACCCGTAGAAATACCGGATTTGATTGAAATTCAAACGAAAGGTTTCAAAAAATTTCTGGATCAGGGATTGTTGAGTGTTTTGAAAAAATATTCTCCGATTAAATCACAAACTCAGAAATCTGATTTGAGAAAAGGCGAAAAAGGTTTTTCTATGGAGTTCATAAAAACGAGGACAGGTGAACCTAAATATAATATTCAAGAATGTAAAGATAAGGGTTTAACTTATTCAGTTCCACTTAATGTAACTGTGAGAATTACAGATTTATTCACTGGAGAAATAAAAGAGGAAGAAGCTTTTTTTGGTTATTTGCCTTACATGACCGATAATGCTTCGTTCATAATTAATGGAGCCGAAAGAGTAATTGTAAACCAGTTAGTAAGATCTCCAGGCGTTTATTTTGTTGATGAACCTACCAAAACCGCTGGCGGAAATTTGCCGTTATTTGTTGCACATTTTTTGCCCGTTAAGGGAGCATGGTTTGAAATTCTTTTAAACCCCAATAAAGATTTAATGCAAGTTAGGATAGATAGAAGAAGAAAAATGAATTTTTTCCTTTTGTTAAGAGCACTGGGATATGAAAATGATTTTGAATTATTAAGATTATTTGAAACAAAAGTTGAATGTGCTGATTTGAGTCATCTGGAACCTTTTTTTGGCAGTATGCTCTTACAGGATGTAGTGATCAATAATGAAATTGTAGCCAAAAAAGGAGAAAGCATGACTGAAGAGTTGGCCACATTGCTTGTTAATTCAGACCTGATGAATGTCAAGATGCCTATGCAATTTGCCACAAACACTCTAAATGCGCTAAAGAAAACGTACGGAGAAGAATTCAATAGCAATGATGCTTACATAGAAATATTTAGAAAACTCAGACCAGGTGAGATTCCGAGAATTAATGCTGCAAAAAATTATCTTTACAATTTATATTTCAGCCCCGATAGAATTGATTTTTCTGAGGTTGGTAGATACAAAATCAATTCCAGCTTAAAAAGGGCGTATAAGGACTACATGATCAATTATGAAGGCAGAAATCCTGATGAAGATTTCGATTATTTTGAGCAGGCTCAGGTTTTAACCGAAAAGGATATTATTCTTGCAGCGAGAATGCTGTCGAAATTATTAAAACAGCCTGAATTACTCGATACTAAAGATCATTTAGGAAACAAGAGAGTCAGAACAGTCGGTGAATTGATGGAAGTAGAATTTGAAAAAGCCTTTGTAAAGATTCACAAACTTTTACAGGAAAAAATAAATTTAAATAACAGTTTTGAAAAGATGACTGTGCAAAATTTAGTCAATGTAAGAACTTTAATGACTACATTACATCAGTTTTTTGCAACCAGTCAGCTTTCACAGTTTATGGATCAGGTTAATCCGCTTTCTGAATTGACACACAAGAGAAGATTATCCGCAATAGGGCCCGGTGGATTGAAAAGAGAACATGCCAGATTTGAAGTCAGGGATGTTCACCATTCCCATTATGGTAGAATGTGTCCTATTGAAACACCTGAAGGTGCTAACATAGGTCTTATGACTTCTATGGCTACTTATGCGACGATAGATGATTACGGATTTTTACTCACTCCGTATAGAAAAGTGAAAAAGGGATATATTTTAGATGATATAATTTATTTATCTGCTGATGAAGAAGAAATGTATAATATTGCCCAATCAACCATAAAAATAACTGATGATGGTTGTATTGCAGATGATCAGATAGAAGTCAGAATAGAAGGTTCGGTCAAATATGTTAACAGGGAAGATGTTGATTATATTTCTGTTTCACCGAAACAGATTGTCAGTGTTTCAACGGCTTTAATACCTTTTCTGGAACACGATGATGCTAACAGAGCTTTGATGGGATCTAACATGCAGAGACAGGCCGTCCCGGTTTTGAATCCTCAGGCACCTATCGTAGGTACTGGTATGGAATATTTTGCCGCCAGGGACTCAGGTTATGTAATAATGGCTAAAGAAAAGGGAAGAGTTGTGAAGCTGGATGCCAAAAAAATTAAAATAGAAAGACTGGATGAACACGATAAAACTATTTATACTAAGAACGGTAAACCAATTATAGATGAGTATAATCTCAGAAAATATATGAGAACAAATCAGGATACCTGTGTCAATCAGAGACCGATCGTAAATGAAGGCGAAATTATTCAGAAAGGTGCTCCAATTGCTGATGGACCATCGACTGAGATGGGAGAACTTGCCCTTGGAAGGAATATGCTCGTAGCTTTCATGCCCTGGGAAGGATACAATTTTGAAGATGCTATCCTTGTTAATCAGGATATTTTAACTGATGATCAACTTACGACTATACACGTGGAAATGTATGAAACTGTTGCGAGAGACACACAGCTCGGTCCTGAAGAGATCACGGATGATATACCGAACGTTTCAAGAGATTTACTCAGGAATCTTGATGAAAACGGGATCGTAAGAATTGGTGCTTATGTGAGTTCCGGAGATATTTTAGTTGGTAAGGTGACTCCTAAGGGAGAATCTGAAACCACTCCTGAAGAGAAGATCATAAGATCGGTTTTTGGTGATAGAGGAAGAGATGTTAAAGATACTTCGTTAAAGGTTCCTCATGGAGTAGAAGGAAGAGTTATTGATATAAAGTATTTTGAAAAGGAAGACGTTTCCGAGTTAGGATCAGGAGTTAATAAACTCGTGAAAATTTTCGTAGCGTGTAGAAAAGATCTGAATATCGGTGATAAATTAGCCGGTAGGCACGGAAACAAGGGAGTTGTTTCAAATATAATTCCCAGAGAAGATATGCCGTTTTTACCCGATGGTACTCCTATACAGCTGGTACTTTCACCTCTTGGTGTTCCCTCAAGAATGAATATAGGTCAGGTTTTAGAGACGCATCTTGGATGGTTGGGAAGCTTAACCGATACTTATTTTGCGACACCTATATTTGATGGGGCAAAAGAAAAGGAAATCATGGATAAATTGTATGGAGCGAGAAAAGAAAGAGAACTGGATTTAGGCGACTCTGAAAAACTTAAAACCGGAAAAGTTATTCTAAGAGATGGCAGATCCGGAAAAGCTTTTGATTCTCCAATAGTTGTCGGGATAATGTATATGATAAAGCTCGTCCATATTGCAAAAGATAAAATTCACGCCAGAGCTACCGGACCATACTCTCTGATTCATCAGCAGCCCCTTGGTGGAAAGGCTCATTTTGGTGGGCAGAGATTCGGAGAAATGGAAGTATGGGCACTTGAAGCTCATGGTGCTGCACATACATTGAATGAAATGCTGACTATTAAGTCGGATGATATCAAAGGCAGAAATGATGTTTATAAAGCAATTCTTAAAAATCTTCCTATACCGGAACAAGGTGTACCGGAAAGTTTTAAAGTTTTAATAAAAGAACTTGAAGGGTTAGTTTTAGATATAAGAATTTATGATGCCGACGGTATGGAAATGGAAGTTGATACATTATGATTAAGGGATTAATTATTCCCACAGGAGGGAATGCGAATGCCTAATGTTTTTAGAAGAAAAGTCAGTTCGTTAAAAATCAATATTGCCTCTCCGGAAAGAATACTGAGTTGGTCAAGCGGTGAGGTAAAAAAACCTGAAACTATTAATTACAGGACATTTAAACCGGAAAGAGATGGACTGTTTTGTGAGAAAATATTTGGCCCAATAAAAGATTATGAATGTTCTTGTGGTAAATACAAAGGCAAAAAATACGAAGGAACAGTTTGTGAAAGATGTAATGTCAGAGTGGAATCGAAGGAATCAAGAAGAAGGAAAATGGGACATATCGAACTTGCTGCACCGGTTACTCATGTGTGGTATTTAAAGAGTGCTCCGAGTATTTTGTCGACATTCCTGAACATCCCTGCAAAAAATCTCGAAAATATCATATATTATGGTTCCAAGAGAGTAATTGAAAAACTCTATGTTGTGATAGATCCAAAAGATACCGAATTTTATTCAGGCCAGACCCTTCATCATACGGAGTATGAAATTTACAATCAGAAAATAGATTTTACCGTAGAAAATGGATATAGGATAAGAAATCCAAAGGGCCCCGTAGTTTCAGACATAGATGGTATAGTTACTGTCGAAATGAGCGAAGGGAATTCAAAGAGAGAATTGAACTGGATTATAATCAAAGATGAAAACGGAAATGAAAAAAAATATCCGGTGTTCGAAGGAGCACTGATATATGTTTCCGATGGTGATGAAGTAAGAAAAGGTGATACGCTTGCGGACAGATTTCTTTTTGAGGATGAAGTTTTATCGGAAACGGAAAATATGTTATTTGGAGAGCATTATGAGGGAAAATACGAAAAAGAATCTGATACAGAGAGTGATAGACCGATAGTAATAATCACTGAAATAGATGAAAAAGTATCGGAAGAAACGGGAAAAGTCGTTGGGGATATTCTGATAGAGAATGAATATGAAGCTTACAAAGAACTGTATCCTGGAAAGCTGATCTGTGATTATGGAGCAGTTGCAGTAAAAAAGTTACTTCAGAAGATAGATTTACACGAGTTAAAAGCGAATATAGAACACGAATTGAAATCTATACCTAAGAGTAGCGGTAAAGCATTGAAATTATTGAAAAGACTCAAGATAGTTAAAAACTTCATGAAATCGGACGGTAAACCGGAATGGATGGTAATGGAAATTGTACCTGTTATTCCACCTGAAATAAGGCCGATGATACAAATTGAAGGTGGAAGATTTGCTACCACTGATTTGAATGATTTATACAGAAGAGTAATCAACAGAAACAACAGATTGAAAAAACTTCTTTCTATCGGAGCGCCTGACATAATAATCAGAAATGAAAAAAGAATGCTCCAGGAAGCTGTGGACAGTTTGATTTACAATGGAAGGGTTGGAAAAGCTGTTACGGATAAATCGGGTAGACCATTGAAATCGCTCACAGACTTAGTAAAGGGTAAGAAAGGCAGATTCAGAAGAAATCTTCTTGGAAAGAGAGTCGATTATTCCGGAAGAGCCGTTATCGTTGTAGGTCCCGATTTGAAGATTCATGAATGTGGTATTCCAAAAAGAATGGCGATGGAGTTGTTCAAGCCCTTCGTTTTGTCAAAACTGTTGCAGGGAAGCGAATCCAGCAAGACTGCGAGAAAATTAAAAAAGACAATTATCGAGAAAGAAATGCCCGAAGCATGGGAAGTTCTCGAAGATGTCATAAAAGGTCATCCTGTTTTATTAAACAGAGCTCCTACACTTCATAGGATTTCAATTCAGGCTTTTATCCCAAAATTGGTCGAAGGAAATGCAATACAGCTACATCCGCTAGTATGTGCACCATTCAATGCTGATTTTGATGGAGATCAGATGGCTGTGCATTTACCCATATCTCCGGCGGCCCAGGCCGAATCAAAATTCCTTCTTCTGAGCAGATATAATGTTATTTCGCCTGCAAGTGGTAAGCCTGTTTCTATGCCTGGTAAAGATATTATATTTGGAGTATATTATTTAACTACGGTTGGAGAGGAATATGAAGAAATAGAGAAAAAGTTAATTGATCTCGAGAAAAAACTCAAGAGAGATAAAAAATCCAAAGCTGAAACTAAAAAAGAAATCTTGAAATTTATATTTGGGACCGGAACGGAAAAAGATCACAAATTACAAGGCAAATCAGAGGGATCGAACAATGATGATATATCAGCAGATGAAAATAACACTACAAAGAAACCTAAAAAATCTAAAAATATTCCTGGATTAGAACTCTTCGTTTTTGGTTCTCCCGAAGATGCAAAACTGGCTCTTAATAATGATGCAATTGGGCTTCACACCCCAATCTTTGTAAATTTTGATGGAAAGATAAAAGCAAATGAAACGGGTCTCTCTTTAACTACTGTGGGTAGAATATTGTTCAATGAAATAATTCCCAACGATTTGAGAGACTATTCAAAGAAATTTACTAAAAAGCAGATAAAGAAGATTATTTATGATGTGTTCTATAAATATGGAATTGACAGGACGGCTGATCTTCTTGATGACATGATGACATTGGGTTTTCATTATTCAACTGTCAGTGGATTGACGATGTCGATCAGAGATATAATGACATATCCAAAAAGAGAGGAATTGATAAAAGAGTCGGAGAAAGTTGTCGATGAAATCAACAATTACTACAATCTTGGATTTACGACGGATCAAGGAAGATATGAGGAAACTATAAGAACCTGGACCAAAACAACTGAAGATTTGATGAATAAAACTTTCGATACGTTCAGAACGGAGAAGTTCAATCCGATATACATGATGGTCGATTCTGGTGCAAGAGGTAGTATTGATCAGCTTAAGCAGCTTGCAGGAATGAGAGGTTTGATGGCAGATCCGTCGGGTAAGACCCTTGAAATCCCAATAACTTCAAATTTCAAAGACGGACTGACAGAGCTGGAATTTTTCACTTCCACTCACGGTGCAAGAAAAGGGTCAGCTGATACAGCTCTCAGAACTTCATTTGCCGGTTATCTAACCAGAAGACTCGTAGATGTTGCTCAAAGCATAACTATATCGACACCAGATTGTGGTACTGAAAATGGAATAGAAGCGAAAGAAATTATGGCCGACGGTGTTACGATTGAAAGTTTGGGTGATTTTCTGTTTGGGAGAATATTATCGAAGGATATCATAAATCCCGCTACTAAAAAAATCCTCGTCGATAAGAGAGGTAAGGAATATGTCAGAGGAACGATGCTCAGAGATGAAGAAACAAAGTTCCTCACTGATTTTACGATAAAAGTTCCGATAAAAATTGAAGAAAAAATTAAAATAAAAAATATTGAGAAATTAAACAATGACGTAGTGTTGGCAGAATCACTGAGTCTTGAGAATGAAACATTGCCTAAGGAAACAGTTTTGACTTGGGATGTTGTCAGAAAGCTCAAAAATGAGAAAATATCTGAGATAGAGGTATTCACTTATCCGTCTATTAATCAAATTTTTGCGGGAGATGAATCGAATTATAAAAATGATAAAGATGAAAAGCTTGTGGCGTATCAAGAAGATATAGACTTTTCAACCGCGAATAATCTGTTTAAAAACGGTTATAAAGAAATCGAAGTAAGACCTTCAATTATGGTAAGATCTGCTTTAACTTGTGAATCGGAACATGGAATATGTGCGATGTGCTATGGAATGGATCTTTCCAATCACAATATCGTAAATGTTGGAGAATCTGTAGGAACGGTTGCTGCACAATCGATTGGAGAACCCGGAACACAGCTTACTATGAGAACGTTCCATATGGGAGGAATTGCGACCGGAGCAGATATCACCAGAGGATTACCGAGGGCTGAAGAGCTGTTCGAAGCAAGAAAGAAGCTCAAGGATCCTGAAGCACTCTTCACAGATGAAGTTGCGACAGTTAAAGATATCAGAAGTGATGAAAATGTCAGAAAAATTTATCTTGAAACAAAAGATGGATCTATAAAGGATTATGAACTCTCTTCAAATATTAAACCCAAGGTGGATCCGGGAGACAGACTACTCAGGGGTCAAACCATGACTACCGGTACCGTTAGACCGAGAAAAGTTATGGACAAACTCGGAGTAATTCAAACTGCCATGTACCTACTCACAGAAATAAAAAGAGTTTATGCTGAGCAGGGTG
The DNA here is from genome assembly GCA_030156385.1 of Kosmotogales bacterium. Taxonomy (GTDB): domain Bacteria; phylum Thermotogota; class Thermotogae; order Petrotogales; family Kosmotogaceae; genus JASGMR01. Next base: position 3,520 of record JASGMR010000039.1, on the reverse strand, counting down.
TTGAAATTCATGATAAACATTTCGAAATCATAATCAAACAGATGCTTTCAAAAGTTGAAATTACGGATGGAGGAGATTCAAAATATCTTCCGGGAGATCTAGTGAACAAACAGGAAGTATTGAGAATAAATAAATACATAGAAGAAGAAAATAATAAAGTTGAAGAAAACGTGGATTATGCACTGGGAAAGAGAGTTGCCAAGAAAGTATTAATTGAGGATGACGAAAATAAATTGTTAACTCTGGCGGAAGAAGGAGAAGTTTTAACGGTAGATATACTGGAAAAATTCGCATTAAATGGATTGAAAGTTATAGATATCTTCGATGTGGATGAAAAACAATACCAGGGTTATCTCGAATCATTGGATCCGGAGATCGAAATACCTCAGAAAAGTATTCAAATAGGAATTAAGGAAGGTATAAAATTCAAACAGAGGTTGCTGAGGATTACGAAGGCTTCGCTTGAGAGTGAAGGTTGGTTGGCCGCAGCTTCGTTCCAGCAGACACCTCAGGTTCTCACGGAGGCTTCTGTTGAGGGAAAAATTGATACACTCAATGGATTGAAGGAGAATGTATTGGTGGGTCAACTCATTCCCGCCGGAACAGGGCTGGATATGTATTCAAATATTCAGATCGAGTCTGGAATCTCGGTTCCTGAGACGGAGAAAAAGGAAAGAATAGTTTAATTTAAACATTTTAAGGGGATTTAAATCCCCTTTTTTGTTATTTTTTATTATTTAAACTTATATGAAATCGAATAAAATATGAAGGATTTAAGGAAAGCAGAGTTAATATTCGTGGAATATTTATATACAATTATTATGGATTGTTTGTAAGTGGTTTTTATTGGAGGTTCATCCTGTGAAAAAAAGAATTTTTTTGATTTTATTTTTCATATTTGTAGCGACAGTATTTTTTGGTGCTGAGAAAGAAAATACGAAAACACCAAAGATAGTTTTATTGTTGAATGATCATGATTACGAAGTTACTAGAGCTTCAATTGAAGTGGCTCTTGCAGATTTAAAAGTTGACTATGAGGTGTATAAAACTTACGAAGGTGAATTTCCACCGTTAAATGATTATGATGGACTTATCATAAGCGGTGGAGCTTATACGGATGCTTATTTCAAAGGGGGGAAGGAACCTATAGTTGGTTCAAGATATATTCTGGAAACAGAAGTTCCCGTTTTGGGAATTTGTATGGGCAGCCAAATAATAGCGAAATTATATGGTGAAGATATAAAATACGCGCCTGTGCACGAATGGGTTTGGGCACTTAAAGGTGATATAGATGACCCAATTCTCGAAAATGTTCCAAAAAGGCTGGATGTGTGGGAGAATCATGATTATTCTATAACTGCATTACCGGAAGATTTTATAAATCTCATATGGGGTGAGAGAGATAATTCCTTAAAATTGATAAAGCATAAGGATAAACCTATTTATGGGATAGTTTTTCATCCTACTATAACTCTGAATAACATGGAAACTTCCGCAATTCAGGTATTGATTAATTTTTTAAAGATGTGCAGTGATGAATCAAATATGTATCCGGAATTTGTCAGCGATTACAAAATATTTTGAAAGGGGTGGAAATAAATGAATTATATTAATACAAAAAATGCTCCGGCAGCTATAGGACCATATTCACAGGCAATAGATTTGGGGGATTTTGTATTTCTTTCTGGTCAAATTCCTGCTGATGCGGAGACGGGAAAGTTAACGGAAGGAAGTATCGAAGAGAAAACATCTGTTGTGTTTAAAAATATTGGTGCAATATTAAAAGAGGCTGGCCTTGAACCAAAGAATGTTGTTAAAACGACCGTGTTTGTGAAAGATTTGGGAAATTTTGGAAAGGTTAATGGTATATATGCGAACTTCTTTGGTGATCATAAGCCGGCGAGGTCCTTTGTCGAAGTGAGCGATTTACCAAAGGGCGTAGATATAGAAATCGAATTGATCGCAAAAAGATGATAAAAATCAAAGAAGAATATTTTCCCACTCTGAGCGATATTGAAGAAAAACTGAGCGACGAAAATTACGGGAAAAGAAATTTCGTGAACAACAATCACGGAATATTTCTGGTCGTTGAATCGGCGAAGGCTTTCACAAGAAATGGAAAAGAATATTACAATCTTAAAATCAGAGATGGCAAAATGACTGTCAATGCAAAATCCTGGAACTGGATGGAAGAACCTTATGCCGGCGGAGTGATAGTTGCTGAATACGGTGTCGACAAAAAGTGGGGTTACGACATAAATATAAGAAGCATAAAGAAATATAGCGAAATAGTAAAAGAGATCCCGGAAATTTGTTCTTTGATGCCCGTGTTTGATAAGAGGAAAGAGTATGAAAAGAAACTGATTGAATACATAAAATCAATGAAGAACGAAAAAATAAAAGAACTCCTCGAAAAAATATTTATAGATGAAAAAACCAGGCTTTTTGGTTACTTTATAGCGCCCGCTGCCACCAGAAATCATCATGTGAGAATAGGCGGATTATTGCAGCACAGTTTAAATATAGCGATGATATGTGATCAGATATCGGAAATAAAAATATTTGAAAATCTGGACAGAGACGTGCTGATTGCGTCCGCTCTCCTGCACGATATAGGTAAAATCAAAAGTTATGATCTTGAAGATGCTTCTTTTCAGTTTACCATTGACGGGGCACTTGAAGATCATATTGGAATAGGAGTGCAGATATTGAATGACTATTTCGGCATGATAAAAGATTTTCCTCAATCGATAAAAAGTCAGATAATGCATGTGGTTCTGAGTCATCATGGACTGAAAGAATGGGGATCTGTTGTTCAGCCAAAAACACTTGAGGCAATAATAATTCATAATATTGACAGACTTGAAGCCCAGGCGGAATCGTACATTGACTATTGGAAAAACAATGAGAACAAAGAAATTTCCGAATATATTCCTATGCTTGGAACCAGAACAGTTAATATGAATGATGATATATATTGAAAAAAAGTGATTTTTCTGGTATATTAATATTTAGAACGATTACAAGGAGGCGATTTTATGGATAAGAAATTAGTGAATGCGATAAATGATCAGATCAAAGCAGAATTTGATTCAGAATATATATATTTAGGTATGGCAGCCTGGGCTCTCAAAGAAGGATATGAAGGAACCGCCAAATTCATGTTTATACAGGCGGATGAAGAGAGGTTTCATGCCATGAAATTCATAAAATTTCTGGGTGAAATGGACGAAAAAATTATAATTCCTGCGGTAGATAAGCCCGAAACAAAATTTGAATCATTACAGGAAATATTGGAAAAAGCATACGAGCATGAAAAATATGTGACAAAGAGAATTCATAATCTGGTCAAGCTGAGTGATGAAGTCGGTGATCCTGCAACAAATGACTTTTTGAGCTGGTATGTTGCTGAGCAGATTGAAGAAGAGAACAGTTTCAGAAATGTTTTGAAAAAACTGAAAATTACCGGTGCAAAGGGTCACGCGTTACTGATGATTGATCAGCAATTGGGACAGAGAGC
>JASGMR010000038.1 GCA_030156385.1 Kosmotogales bacterium | reverse complement strand
CGCTCCGGATGCTCCCGGCTGGTTGAAAACGGTTATCGGTTCACCGATTTCTTTTTCCATGAGTGGTGCGAGTACTCTGGATACTCTGTCCGTTATCCCCCCTGCACTCCATGGTACTACCAGTGTTATGGGCTTATCCGGGTATGCTCCCATCACTATTGTTCCCATTATCAATACTGCCAATAGTATCATTATTGTGTTTCTTTTCACTTTTTCCACCTCCTGAAAACGTTTTCCGATCTATGAGATTTTATCAATTTTACTATATTTTGCGTAATCATGTCAAGTGACTTGATTTATTTATTTTTTTTTATTATAATACTTCATAAGTTTCCAAATACTTTTGTTTAAGAGGAATAATGATGAATAATTTGAAAAAAGATTTTAAAAATTTTGAAAACGAAAACACCGAAAACATTGAAAACAAATCAGGCAAACGTTTGCCAGAAACATTTATTTTTTTGTATGTTTTACTGGTTGCCGCCTATTTTTTCTCCTACTTTTTCAGAGTTTCATCATCGGTAGTAATGCCGATTTTGGCTTCGGAATGGGGAATGAATGCATCACTTGTAGGTTTTATCTCCAGTTTGTACTTTTATATGTATGCCTTCATGCAACCTATCAGTGGTGCTCTTAACGATAAATTCGGTCCGACATACGTTGTATCTGCAGGAATATTCGTTACAGGGATCGGAGCGTTGCTGTTCGGTTTTGCGCCGAATCCCCTCGTCTTATCGATAGGAAGACTTCTTACGGGATTGGGACTGGCTCCAATGCTTTCTGGTGTTCTCGTATATCAGGCGAATAGATTTCCTAAGAATAAATATGCGTTCTTTTCGGGAATAACTTACACCGTGGGGAATTTTGGCGCTGTCATATCCGTCGCACCTCTCGCTTTTGCCATTTCATCCTTCGGCAGAAATATGGTCTTTGTATTTTTGGCTGTGATAAATGTTGTTCTGGCGGTTCTGATTTTCTCGAGGAGAAAGAATGACCCTATACTTTCTCACAGAAAGAAAAAAGCGAATGTTGATTCAACCCCGTTGATAAAACAGATGGGTTTTGCGATCAAGAAAATATTTAAAACAAAACAGTTGATTTTCATGCTCATACTCTGGGGGATCTCTTTTGGATCTTTGATGTCTTTACAGGGACTGTGGGCAGTTTCCTGGTATCAGACATCTTATGGAATTTCTTCCAATGAGGCCAGCTCGTGGGCGACACTGATAGGAATAGGCGTGATGTTGGGGAACTTCTTCGGTGCACACATCGCCAAGGATTCCAAAAACAGAAAAAAGGTTATCGCCATTGCCTGCTCTGTGTACAGTGTTTCCTGGCTTGTTCTTCTTTTTGGAATATATTCACATGTTCCTATAATAGTGGTCGGAATTTTGGGATGCATTTTAGGATTAGCCGCCGGCGTGAGCTATGTCCACCTTACTGCCGGAGTCAACGATATTTCGCCCGCGGGTAAAAATGGAGCACTTTTTGGAATGATGAATTTTTTTGTTTTTGTCTGTGTTATAGTATTTCAGTGGGGAACAGGCGTGATTTTACAGAATTTCCCGGGTTTGACTGAGGGGGTGTATACTCACGAAGGATACATGGTCACATTTACCGTTGTGACTGTTCTGGCACTGTTGAGTTTATTTGCGCTTCTGTTTATCAGATCCTTCAGTGATTTTAAAGGAGATGAATAAAGATCGGGAAGGAAGATAAAAAGAGTACTATCAAAGATATTGCTGAACGTACTGGGCTTTCAATATCGACGGTTTCGAGAGTTCTGAACGATTCGCGTAACGTGAAGCAAGAATACAGAGAAAAAGTATATACAGCGGCGAGAGAACTCAACTATAAACCTAATATCGCTGCCAAATACATAAAGGGGGCCAAAACGAATAATATTGCCGTTCTGGTTCCCGATATTGCTCATCCGTTTTTCAGTGCAATTTTGAAAGGAATGTTGGACCAGAGCAGAAAAATAGGTAAAAATTTACTCATATATTCTTCCGATGGAAAGAGAGAGTATGAGGAGCTCTCATTGAATCAGATTTCAAGGGCGTTCATAGACGGATTCCTTTTTTCCCCGATTTCAAGAACTAAATTCATAGAACCGGAAGAGAGTGGTATAAAACTCCCGACGGCGATATTCGGAAGAAGAAAGATGAACAAAAGCATTCCTCACATTTATTCCGATAATATAAAGGGAGGGTATTTAGCCACAAAATATCTTTTAAGACTCGGAAGAAAAGGGATAGGATTTCTGGCGGGCTTCTGGGAACCTCCCTGTACTAATAGTGATATAAAGGGAATAATAAATGAAGACTGGGTGGGTTCCTATTCGACTCTGGATAGATTCAAAGGTTATTTAAGGGCTTTAAAAGAATACAATGTTGATTACTCTCCCAAGAGGGTCGTCATCTGCGGATATGGAAGATATGATGGCTACAAAGCGATGCAGGAATTGTTCAGCAGAATGGTTAAGGTCGACTCTATAATCACTCCGAACGATATAGTCGCATCGGGTGTTATAAATTTTTTGGAAGAGCAGAACATTGAAATACCGAATGATATTTCTATAATTGGTTATGATGACAATCTCATCGCTCCGGTTACAAAACCCCGTTTGACTTCGGTAAAGCAGAATCCGCAAATGATGGGCGAAGCTTCAATTGAAGTGATAGATAAAATGATAAGAGGTGAAAAAATAGTTAATAAAGATATTTCAATCGATGTTTCTCTTTCTATAAGAGGTTCTACCGGCATGGTCAAAAAACTTTCCGAGTGAATAGAATAGTTGCATCCTCCCGTTACCCACTGACATCACCGGTTTCAACTTGAAGTTTTAAGTATTATTTTATAAAATCAATCTTGAAGAAAAATTATTCTATTATACCCATTCTCTTCAGGACTTTTTCGTTAGCTTCTTCTTCACTGACCTTAGGATTTTCGTGGCTTTTGCCCATTTCATCCTCTTTTTCCTTCGTATTTCTTACATGTTTAATTCTGCTTGCAACAAAGGTATTTACGAGCCTGTTACCGTATAAAACGGTCGAATGACTTTTCACTTCCCATTCTTCTTTCAATTCCTGTTCAAAATGTTCTGCGAATTCTTCCGTGTTGCATATTTTACCTTCGTCATCGAGCTCCGCCGATATAACGAATATTTTTTGGTTACTCATCATTTTCCTCCGTATTATCATTAAATTTTTCCAATTCTAAATTCAAACTATCGATCTGTATCTGATCGATTATACTTCTGGGATTTTTCAGATTCACCTGATAAAGTTGTAAATCTTTTCTTGTTTTTAAGTCCTTTTTGTAATTCAAAAGACTCAATGCAACCGAAGAACCTACCGAAGCCAGATTACCCCACAATTTTCCCATAGTTGTCCAGGGTTTCTGAGACAGTTTAGTGTAAAGGGAAGATTCAACTGGCGGTTCCTTGGGTAAAACGATGACTTTAAATTTTTCTTTGTAACTGTTCTGTTCCTCGGTTATTTTTTTGAAAGTTTTCTTGCTTTCCAAAATTGAAAAATTTTTTTCCGTTCCATATTCCCCGGATATCTTTTTTATATTCCTGTTGGTTAAAATTTTTTTGCCCGGCAGATTCATGGGGGTGCTGTAAAGTTTTATGAATCTTCCGTGATCTTTGAACCCGATCTGGAGTTTTTTGGGATCGTATGGGGTTATCGAACCTTCATTTTGATTTTTCGGTTCCTGCTCATCGATCCTGGCGAGTCTGGTTTCTTTATCGTCCATCGTCAGATTATGTCCTTTTCGGTGTCGTTCATTATCTTCGTGATTATGTATTTGGAATCGTCGTCAACATTTTCGAAAATATATCCATAAACGAAGTTCATGTATGTCAACGTTTCCGGATTCAGATAGTTGGAATTTATATTTCCGATATATTTTTTCAGAATCATTGGAAATTCACTCTCTTTATCCGAATACTTTTTCTCATTTTCACTGAAGATATCCAGCAATTTTTTCAGGGAATTTATGGCTTTTTCATTGTAATCTTTGTATTTTTTCAGTCGTATTATCTGTCCTTTTTTATTCGCCAGTTCTTCAAAATTATTTTTGAGTTCATTGTATTTCTCCTTCTGATGTTTATCGAGAAGTTCTATACTCAGTTTATTCTCATTATCAGATGCGTTGTCCATCAAAGAAGAGATGACATTTTCGTCTTCACTGCTCTCGATATTTTTCTGAATCTGAGCGAGTTTAAGTAAAGCATCCTCATTTATATTTTTCAATTCCTTCAATTTTCCTTCCTTTGAGCTCTCTTCGAATAACTTCACTTTGTATTCCAGTTTTTTTATCTTCTCGATATATGGCGTGATGATGTCAAAATCTTTAGCTTTAAGATTGACGGAATAGTTTTTGATGGCGTCGTAGCAACTGTTGACGATCTCTTTCCTTTTGGAAATGTCTTCGCTGGTATTCGTCTGTTTGACGAGACAATCTATGTAATTTTCAAACAGAATGTATTTATCCGGGAACTTTTTAAATCCACTCTCCGCAACCAATAAAGCCTCATCACTGTTTTGAAGTCCGAGGTATTCTTCGTATTTTTTTATATAATCGTCGGCCGTTTCAGAATTTTCGTCTTCTCCGACCGATTTGTTTTTGTCAACTTTTTTCCCAAAAAGAAGATCGTTGATTTTCTTATAAACTTCCGTTCCTTCAAGTGCTCTATATAGTAAATACAGGTTGATGGCAATGATAACCAATAAAAAAATATAAACCATACAATTCCCTCCTCGATAAATTTATTTTAGCATAAGAGAGTCATTTTTCAATTTGATAAAATTTATTTGAACGTCGGCCAATATCCGGGAAAAGAACGGGGGTACAGATTTACCTCTATTCTGTTGAGATGTTCTGTCTTAATTCCCGGCCTGTTTTTCAAAGCTATGATGTTGACACCGGCCTTCTTTGCCTTTATTAACGTCTCTGAAAAAAGGGGATCCATTTCTTCAAAGGGAGAAAATTCGAGGGCGTCTTCGCGATTTACCATAAAGACTATGGAAGTTTTGTATCCCGCTTTTTTTAATCTGATCAGTTCGTTGAGATGTTTACTCCCCCTTTTTGTAGGGGCATCGGGAAATCTCGCAACTCCATCTGTATCGAGGAGATTTACGGATTTCACCTCTACGTAATGTGGTGAGTCCTCGTAGAGCAGAAAATCCAGCCTGCCGTTTTCCACCGGGGGTTCAGTTCTGTATGCAACTTTTTTGAATGGTTCGAATATGTTTCTGTCCAGTCCGAATCTGAAAAATTTATTTGACAACCTGGAATCGCAGGAGACGAAAATTTCTTCCTTATCTGGAAATTTTAACGATTTTATGAGAAGCAAATCGTAATTTGTTTTACCGCTGTTTCTTCTTTTTTCGACTATTACCTCTGCACCCGGGATCATCAGTTCCCTAAGTCTCCCTGGATCGGGCAGATAAACAAGGTGTTTCTCCGAATTTATTCTGACCAGTGCGGTGAAACGATTGGGTCTCTCTAAAAATATCCCGCTTTCGGGGTTTTCAATCCAGTTGAAAATGTGCATACACTCTCCAAAAAAATGGCTCCCAATTAAGGGAGCCTCTGGCTCCAGCTGAGGGACTCGAACCCCCAACCATCCGGTTAACAGCCGGATGCTCTGCCGATTGAGCCAAGCTGGAACACTGGAAATATTGTACTTCATTTTTTTTTGTTTTGCAAGTGGTTTTTTAACTATTTATGAATTTTTTTCACTTTTCTTGTGGCGAGCAGATCCACTCCGTTTCCATCTATATTTTCAATAATGATTTCACCTATTTTGACGGGGGCCCCAACGGTCTTTTTTTTGATTTCTTTCATTTTATCCATGATTATTTTCTTTTCGATCGGACCGGATGTCTTCACAGAGACCAGCGGCAAATCACCATCTTCAACTTTTACACTCGTTGTGAGAACCCTTTTAGGTTTTATCAATTCGTCGATAACGTATTGTCTTCCTCTCGTGCACCTGTTCCCTGATATCACAGGTTCATCTCCGTTCATTTCTACGGTGATTCTGCAACCGACGGGGCACATGACACAAGTTATTTTCCTATTCATCTTCTACAACCTCCACAAATAAACCGCCCTTTTCCCGGATCAATTCCATTTTCTTCTTATTCAAAACCATCTGGATCATTTCACTAGGAACACCGTCCACGAATTTCTTTTCAATATTCAATTCCTTCAGAATAACACGACCATGTTCTATCGGTTTCGAGATCCTCAGATAGAGTCTCAGACTTTCATTGAAATCTATATAAGACGGGACCAGTATGCTCACATTTTTTCCGCGGATCACGGGATACTTTTCAGTATTGTTCTCTCCTCCCTTGCTTTTCAGTGCGGCGTGTCTTCCGGCAACCCAGCCTTCGGCCGCTACATAATCCACGAGATCAAAGACTGCCACATTATTACCCGCCGCGTATATTCCATCTATATTTGTTTCACAACTGTTGGAAACTGCGTAGCCTTTATTCACTCTGTCAAGTTGAAGCGAATCGCTTATATCCTCAACCTGTGGTATCAGTCCTGCCGACAGAATGAGTGTGTCTACATCGTAAATCTTTTCCGTTCCGGGAATCGGATTGTAATTTTCATCGACTTCTGACACCTCAACTTTTTCCAGTCTTCCCCTTCCGACAGTTTTTGTCACTGTGTGAGAAAGGTATAGAGGTATGTTGTAATCCTCGAGACACTGGACGATGTTTCTCAGCAGACCGCCTGGAAACGGCATTCTTTCAACTACCGCTTCAACTTTCATACCCTCCAGAACCAGTCTTCTCGCCATTATCAATCCGATATCACCCGAGCCCAGAATCAGGGCTCTTTTTCCCGGGAGCCGGTTTTCTAGGTTTACGAATCTCTGCGCCAGTCCAGCCGTGTAAATTCCGGATGGCCTATCGCCCGGGATCATCAGAGCTCCGAAGGGTCTTTCCCTCGCTCCGGTTGCGATTACTATTGCCTTTGCATATATCTCATAGGCACCATCCGGAGACAGTACCCTGACTGTTTTATTTTCAACATCGACTTCGCTGACATAACTCTCCGAAATTATGTTGACTCTGTCGAGTGTCATCTCATTGAATAATTTATCTGCAAATTCCGGACCGGTCAATTCTTCTTTATAAAAATGCAAACCAAATCCATTGTGAATACACTGATTCAAAACTCCCCCCGTGCTGTTCTCTCTTTCGAGCAGAATGACATCGGATTTTTCCCTTGCGGCCGAAAGTGCAGCGGCCATTCCCCCTGCTCCACCACCTATAACCAGTACGTCGGTGTTTATCCCCTTCATCATCTCACCTTGCCTTCTAGAAGATAACTGTTTTCATTGTTCATTATTAATTCCTCTAGCTCTATTCCGGTTTCTCTCGAGATGATTTTCGCAACTTTCCAGGTGCAAAATCCTCCCTGACATCTTCCAAATCCTGCTCTCGTTCGTAATTTTACGCTTTCTATAGTCCGGGCTCCGGAATGAACTGCATCCACAATTTCCCTTTCCGATACCTGATTACACTGGCAGATAATTCTTCCGTACAGTTCGTCTTTTTCTATGAGTTCCGAAATTCTTTCGAAGGACTCTTCCCTCACCCTTATTTTTGCGGGAATGCGTTCCACGATCTTTTCCTTTTTAATCAATTTTATGTTCATCTGACCGTTCAGAATCTCATTTATGACGTATTCTGAAATTGCCGGAGCCGCAGTTAATCCGGGTGATCTTATTCCACCAACGGTTATGAAATTTGAAATTTCTTCATCTCTTTTTATTATGAAATCTTTTCCTTCGGTTTCGGGCCTCAACCCTGCGAAGCTTTTGATTATCCAGTTGAATTTTGAAATTCCCGGAACGAGTTCATCGGAACTTTTCAGTATTTCTTCCAATCCATTTCGCGTAGTGGCAAGGTCCTCCGGGTCGAAACTTTTCAGATCTTCCGATGTTGGACCCAGAAAAACGCCGCCGTCTATGGTTGGGAGGATCAGTTTACCCTTTCCCATCTTAGTTGGAAGAGGAAAGATGACCCCGTTGACGAACTGTTTTGCCGCTTTATCGAGTAATAAATATTCTCCCTTTCTCAGAAGAACTTTTTCAACTTCCACATCGAAATATTTAGCTATTTCTTCGTAATACAGCCCCGCACAGTTTATGAATATATCGGCCTGAATTTTTTTCCCGGAATTGAGCACCGCGGATACGGCCCTTTTATTCCGGACAAGACCTCCCACGACTCTATCGCCGAGCATGATCTCCGCGCCGTTCGATTCGGCAAGTCTCCCGGAATTTATGGCTACGATCCACGGTTCCGTTATTCCCGCGGATGAACAGTACAATCCGTATTTGAAAACCGGCGAGAGATACGGTTCTATTTTTCTGAGTTCTTCCCCTTCGACGATTTTCATTCCGCTGACACCGTTTGCTATACCTCTTTTATATAATTCGATTATCTTTTTTTTATCCCCGTCATTTCCCTCTGAGACGACCAGCGATCCGGTTCTCTGAACCGGAACTCCCAGTTCGTCCACCAGATCATCGTACATTTTATTTCCCCTCGCACAGAGCTTCGCTCTCAGAGTGCTGGGCTCATCATCATATCCCCCATGTAAAATAGCTGAATTAGCCTTTGTCACACCCGCTCCGAGATCGTAATTCGCTTCAACCAGAGTCACGTCGATATTTTCATATTTACTCAACTCTTTGGTTAAAAGTGATCCAACTATCCCACCACCGATAACAAGTATTTTCATTTTTACCTCCAAAAATAACAAAAAACCATGCAAAAAATGCATGGTTTTCTCCTCTTCTCTACCATTAACTTTATGTTATCATATTTCTGATAAAATAACAATAAAGAGGTATAAATTATGTTCAAAGGCATTATTGCGGCATTATGGGATAAGAATTACGACCCTTCAAAAATAAAACCGGACACGGTCTTTTTCCTGAATGGAAGCATTTCGAGTGTGAATAAGAGGATCGAATTCTATAAGTATTACGGTAAAAAGGTATTCGTGGATATAGATTTTATTTCGGGTTTGAATCCCAATGAAGACAGTATTAGATTTTTATCCGATGCGGGTGCGGATGGTATTATCACGACTAAGATAAGAATATATAAACAGTGTCAATCGATGAATACGGAATGTGTTCTCAGATTTTTTGCTCTCGATTCCAGAGCGGTTGAAAGGGGTATTCAACAGATCATAAGTAACAAAATCAGAAATATCGAAATTTTACCTGGTCTCGTTGCTCCGAAGATAGTTATGAAGATCAAACCCCTGGTTCATAAGTGTGATTTTATTGCGGCCGGACTGATAAGTGACGACGGAGATCTCGCCACTATCAAAGAGTATGTGGATGCCGTTTCCACGAGCAGTGAAAAATTATGGGAAGTTATCTGGTAGAAGTGAAATGAGAATAATTCCGGTTTTTATTCCCCATTCCGGGTGTAAATCCAGATGTTCCTTCTGCAATGAGTACTCGGCTACGGGATTCTCCGGGAGACCCGATGAATCTCAAATAAGAAAAATCGTTCTGGAATACAGAAGTTATTTTAAGAATAAAGATCATATCCAACTCGGATTTTATGGAGGCACGTTCACAGGAAACATTCCATCCGTAATGGAAGAATATTTGAATATCGCATTGAAACTTTACGAGGAAAACCTGATTCATGGGATAAGATTTTCCACTTCGCCGGATGAAATAGATGGAGAAAAGATAAAAATTCTCCGCAGATATCCCGTAGAGATGATTGAACTGGGTGTTGAATCATTTGATGATGAAGTTTTAAGGAAATCAAGAAGACCACACGGTATGGAAGAGATTTATGAATCGGTGAAATTGATTAAGGAAAATGATATATCCTTTGGAATACATCTGATGACCGATTTGCCGTTTTCAAGCGAAGATAAAGATTTTGATTCGGTTCTGAAGACCGTGGAGTTGAAACCCGATCTCGTCAGAATTCATCCGACCGTTGTGCTCAGAGGATCCGCACTGGAAAAGGAATATTTGGATGGTGAATATATTCCGAAATCTCTGGACGAGACTATCGAACAGCTCTGGAAAATATATGTGCTTTTCAGATCAAGCGGTATAACCGTTTCAAGAATAGGAATCTGCCTTTATGGAGAACAGAAGAAATCGGTGGTTGCAGGACCGTTTCATGAGGCTCTGGGGGATATAGTCAAGAGCAGAGTGTATTACGAAGTTCTGATGGAGATATTGAGAAGAAAAGGAAGAATCGAAATTCCAATTTCGCAGAAAAATATTTTTACCGGTTACAAAAAATGCATACTGAAAAAATTGAATGAGAACGGTATCGATTACACTTTATGCGAAATGGAGGAAATTAATATAGAATATTATATAAGGATGCTTTCATCGGAGTTGCTGGGGGGAGTCAAATGAAGCTTTCTTCAATTTATTTAAAAGGTTTTAAAAGCTTTGCAAAGCCTACGAAAATTGAAATATCCAAAAGCACCACTGGGATTGTAGGGCCTAATGGAAGCGGAAAATCGAATATAGTTGACGCCATAAAATGGATATTCGGTACTCAATCCATGAAAAATATAAGGGCGGATTCCAGCGAAGATGTTATTTTCAACGGATCCGAAAATTTTGCGCCTTCGAATTCCGCCATCGTTGAAGTCTCATTCTACACCGATGAGGGTATCTTGAAAATATCCAGGTTTCAATCGAGGGAAAGCGGTTCGAAATATTTCATAAACAACAATTTATGTCGCAGAATGGACATAAAGGAAATATTCAAGGGTACCGGTGTGGGAGTTGATATATATTCCATCGTCGGTCAGGGTCAGGTCGATAAAGTGGTATCTTCTTCGCCCTATGAGCTGAGAATCCTGCTCGAAGAGGCCGCCGGAACGGCGGTGTACAGAGAGAAGAAAAGGGAAGCCCTTGGAAAACTCACCGAAACTGAAACGAATCTGAACAGGCTTGACGATATTATTTTTGAGTTGAATAAAAGAAAGAAATCTCTGTATTTGAAGGCGAAAAGGGCAGAAAAATATCTCGAATATTCGGAAAAACAAAAATCGCTCAATCTTCTGTATTATGGTAATTTGAGAATAAATTTGAATAAGAAATCTCAGGAACTCACGGACGACAGAAATTCGTTGAGCGAAGAGATAAAGACACTTCAGAAACAATTGATTGAAAATGAAACTAATTTGAATATCCTTCAGAAGGAATATTCGGAAGCGGATAAAGAAATCGAGAGTATGACGCATCAGCTTGAAAATTATAAAAAAAGGCAGAATGACCTGCTCGATTTGAAGGAAATGTACACCAGAAGACTGAATGAGAAAGAAAATCTACTCATAGAGGCTTCCACCAAATACGATAATTTATTGAGAGAAAACGAAAATCACGAAAACAGAAAGAATGAAATAAATATGATTCTCGACAGTGTTAAAAAGGACTCCGAAAAACTGGAAGTTGAAATTTCCGAACTCGAAGAGGAAAGAGATGCGGTGATAAAAAAATATTCCTCGGAGGAACAGAATTTTTTCCAGATTCAGGAAGAACTGGATACAACACTCAAGAGACTTTCTAAGATCGAAAATAATCTCGAAAGAAATTCCAACACGATTGAAGATACAAAGAAAAGACTGGAACTCATTCAGAATCAGTTCAGTATTAAAAGCGAGAGGTTGAGCGAACTGGATGAAGAGATAGAAGAACTCACTTCCAAGGGAAAGGAAAGATCCGAAAAACAGAAAGAACTTGAAGAGAGCCTTAAAAAAGCCAAAGTTGATTTGCACGAACTGGAAGAAAAACTCGATAATTACAAGGAGAAGGTTTCATCTCTGACGAATGAGAAGAGGAAAACCGACGTCGAGATAAACACACTCGAAAGACAACTTGTGGAATATACTGGTTTTTCGAGAACCATTCAGGAAGTCTTCAAAAGAAAAGAAGATTTTGAAGGGTTGATCGATGTAGTCGCGAATATCATAGAAGTCCCGGAAAAACTGGAAACAGCCATATCGGTTTTGCTGGGAGGGAGAATGCAGGATATCGTAGTTTCGAATACCATAACCGCGAGAAGGGTTATCGATTTTTTGAAAAAGCATCGTATTGGGAGGGTCACGATGCTACCTCTCGATACTATAAACAGCGATTTCAAAAGATACAGAAAGGCAGAAACCCATCCGGGTTTCGTTGGATACGCTTCGAAACTGCTGATTGCCGAGGAGAAATATGAGACCGTACTGGATTTTCTTTTTGGAAATTCAATAATCGTGGAAAGTTTTGACGATGCCGTTCAGATAAGGCAGAATTTCAAATTTATGGGGAGGCAGGTTTCGCTGGATGGGCAGTTGTTTTCCGCGAGAGGTTCTATAACAGGTGGATTTGTAGGCAAAGAGGCGAGAACCGATTTAATCGGAAGAACGAGAAGGGTGGATGAATTAAAAGAACTGTCTAAAAATCTTGCGTCCGAACTCAAGAGTCTGGAGAAAACCATCTACGATACACGCAACGATATAATGGAAGCCAGGAGCCTGATAAGATTGTTGAACGAAGAACTCAACGAGGTTATCTCCAAAAACGCTTCGCTGAACAGAACACTTCAGGAACTGGTGAAAACCAGGGGAGAGCTTCAGAAAGAAGTGGAAGAGCTGGACAAGCTGAACAGGAATTATAACGAGACTCTCAACAAGGCCTTCACCTCGAAGGAAGAACTGGAAAAAGAACGGGAAGAACTGTTGGTTAAGAAAAATGAACTGAGTGCCGTCGTTAAAGAATACAACACGAAAATGAAAGAGGAAAAGGAAAAGCTCGACAAACTTCAAACCGATCTCATAGATTTAAAGTTCAGACAGAGCACGAATTCCGAGAGAAAAGAACAGTACGAAAATGAAATAAGATCCATAAACGGGAAGAAAGAAAACAACACCCACAATATTATGGAATATTCGGCCAACATGAAAAAATACGAGGAAGAAACGACCAGATTCAAAGAGCAGATATCCACTCAGGAGACCGAGCTGAATTCCATAAAGGCTGATATAGAGAATTTATTCGGATCGATGAAATTCCAGAGAGAGGGTAAGGATGAACATTACAAAAAGCTCCAGAGTCTCGAGGATATAATTAAGGAGATAAAAAACAAGAGAGAGGATAAAAGAGAAGAGGTCCATAATCTGGATCTGAAAATTCAGGAAATTTCCATAAACTTGAACAATGTGAATCAAAAACTGGAAAACGAAAATGAAGAATTCGAAATAATAGATGAAGAGAGATTCCAGGAAGTTAAATCTGAACTGGATGATATAGAGAACAAGATGAAATTTTTAG
Organism: Kosmotogales bacterium; assembly: GCA_030156385.1. GTDB lineage: Bacteria > Thermotogota > Thermotogae > Petrotogales > Kosmotogaceae > JASGMR01. Next base: position 3,937 of record JASGMR010000038.1, on the reverse strand, counting down.
GTTCGGTCGATCTGGAAGTGATTAACGAGTATAAAGAGGTTGAAAAAGAATACGAAGAACTCGATGCACAGAAACAGGATCTTGAAAATGCCAAAACCAAGCTCGTGGATCTTATAGAGAAGACCGATACCGAAGCGAAAAATCTTTTCACCAAAACTTTCGAAGAGGTAGATAAATATTTCAATCGGTATTTTTCCGAACTTTTCAACGGTGGTGAAGGACATTTGAAGCTTCTTACGAGTGAGGATCTTCTTGAAAGCGGCCTTGAGATTTCGGTCAGAAGGCCTGGCAGAAAGATACAGAAACTTCAGTTACTATCCGGTGGTGAGAAGGCACTGGTGGGAATAGCGTTCGTTTTTTCACTTCTGAATATTAAGCCCAGTCCTTTCTATATATTGGACGAAGTCGATGCTCCTCTCGATGATTTCAATGCAGAAAGATTCAGCAAAATGTTGGAAGCACATACGGAGGACACACAGTTCCTGATAATCACCCATAATAAAATTATAATGAATGTCACGCAGATGCTTCACGGGGTTACCATGACCGATGGGGTTTCCCAGATAATACCTGCGGAATTGGAGTTGCTGGAATGAGAGAGAAGGAAGAAAGAACGGCATTCGGTATCATAAACGTTCGTCCCGGATCGGTTGTTATAGAAGTTGCAGAAGGTATAGTGAAGAAAATAGAATTGAAAGACGAATTTTATGAGGAGAGAGATCTGGGATTGTACACCGGGGAACTCAGAGAGTACTTCGAAGGAAAGAGAAAAGTTTTCGATTTTAAGATCGCTCCTTCGCTGACTCCGTTCTCGGAGAAGGTTTATAGAGAGTTGAGTAAAATTAAATATGGAGAGTACAGAACTTACGGTGATCTTTCATATGAAATGGATTCGTCGTATCGATTCGCACGGGCGGTGGGAAATGTATTGAGTAAAAACGAATTACTCATCGTGGTCCCATGCCACAGAATCGTTTCGAAAAGTGGATTCTCGGGTTACAGGGCGGGAATAGAATGGAAGAAGTATCTATGGGAGATCGAAGGGATGGATTATTCCAGATTCATTTGATCTTTTCAGATCCGTAAGACTTCACTCCTCCAATGAAAAAACTTCTGAACTTCAATTTTTTTGTACTCGTATGATAGTTTGAAAGAAACGAGATGAAAAGTTTGGCGAATTTTTTTTCTCCCAGAATCTCGAGGCTTCTGTTCATATCTTTGTAAAAAATTTTTCTGAATGCTTCGGCAATCTGAAGGTGTGATGCCATTTTATACAGTCGGTCCAGAAAATTTTGATTTATTCTCTCGGGATCGCTATAGTGTTTTAAAATGGCCCTCGCCGCAAAATCTCCGGAATCCATCGCATACGATATTCCCTCACCTGTCCAGTTGTTGACGAATCCCCCACTGTCACCCACGAACAAACATCCGGGAATTGATTTGTTGATTTCATTGGAATATCTCAGATTGAAAACAGGAATGGGTGCGACCTTTATTTCTTCCGAAGAATAATTGCTCAATATTTTTTTTGCACTTTCATAACTCAAATATGGCGGATATTTTCCGATCCCGATTTTACTATAACTTTCCGCATCGAATTTCCAGAAGAATCCTTCATCGAAGAACGATATCGCATTTCCCCTCGATACGTTGTCGGCTGAAGTTTGATAGATTATCGAATAGTTTGGACTGATGAGATCTTTTTCCCTGAAAAGTTTTGTTCCGAAGGTACCACATGCGACTATCAAATAATCGGAAGTGTAGATTCTATCCTTTGAAATCAATTCGAATTCTTCGTCTCTGTTAATTTTTATTTCTGTGATTCTGTCCTTTTCGAATTTAGCGCCCGTGTTTATGGCCTCTTTGAGAAGGGCATCATCAAAATTGAATCTGTCGACAACTTCTATAATTGGTCTTTTCCAGGAATATGTTATGTATGGAGAAAACCTGTCATCGGAATAATTCAATATGTGAAGTTCTTTCTCTTCGCGGGAAATGAATTCGACGTTTTTGAAGATTTTCTTTATGGCTCTTTTTGCGTTAGCGGTCAATCCGCCACCGCAGAGTTTTTCCCTTGGAAAATCATCTTTATCAATGACTAGTACCCTTATTTGAGCTTCTGCCAGGCTTTTTGCAGCCGATGCGCCCGAAGGGCCTCCTCCGATTACAATAACATCATACTTCTCTGACATATTTTCTTTCATCCTTTTTCAGTAATAAAGATAATCCTAGTAACCCGGCAATGAACATAAAAATGAATGCTATTCCATATTGAAGTCCGAATTTCTCTCCTATGAACCCCACCAGATAGTTGGTGATTATCGACCCAAGAGAGGCGGCGAATGTGAAGGTTCCAATTGCAAAACTCACACCCTTTCTGACTCTCCGAATCAAAAGGGCCTGTAAGGTCGGAAATATAGTGGCAAATCCGAGCCCCACTAAAAATACTCCTATCGATATGAACACGAGATTGTTCAGGATGAGCACCAGGAGAAAAGATAAAAATGACAGCAGATTCATGAATATCAGGATATTCACATAACCTACTTTCTCCACCAAAAATCCGGACAGCAGTCTTCCAACGTACAATCCTCCCCAGAGCAGAGCGGGGAATATGGCCGAAAGACTTATTGATGCCTTTTTAACTTCGAATATATAAGTGGCCGCCCAGGAACTGAATCCTATTTCGCTGCCGACGTATAAGATGACACTTATTATTATTATCCAGAACGACGATTCGGAAAGAGCGTAGAATTTATCTTTATCCTTTTTCCCCTTTTTTCCATCTTCGTAAGGAATTTTGTATATAGGGATCGATATGAAGAGAAAAAGAACAAAACTCACAAGAGATATGACGTAGGCGTACCACCAGGTGTTGATATCCGCTATGAATATACTGATTATGAAGGGTGAAATAATGGCGCCAAGTGCGTAAAACGAATGCATTAAATTGAGGACCGAACCGGTATTCTTATAATTGATGTAGGATACCGAAATACCCGTGGCGGTTTCAAACATCGCGAGACCGAATCCCATTACGGAAAGTGAAACATAGAGGAGAATGAGACCGTTTGAAAGTACTATTCCAAGAATCCCCAGTGTTGCTACACCCATCGAGACGGTAGAAATTTTAAACGGTCCTCTTACGGAGGCGATCACGGTACAGACAACCGTTCCTATCATGAAACCGATGGGGTTGGCAGTCAACAGTATCCCCGCCTGACCGTGACTTATGTTGAATATCATTTCGATAGCCGGTAGAACACTGCCAAGTATCAATGCGTTGAAACCAAAAATGAAAAAACCATAAGAATAGATGGATGCGTACTTCTTTTTATTTTCCATAGAGAAATTTTATCATGATAAATTGATTAATAATAGGTACTAATTTTTAAAAAATTTATTGTAAAATCGGAAGAGGTGATTTATTTGAAGACTATTCTCCTGGCAGTGCAGACGGTTAACGGGATCTTCTCCGTCGATCGGAATTCCATAACGAGCTGGTCGTCTAAGGAAGATAAGGTATACTATAAAAGGATAACGAAAGAATCCGGCGCGGTGATAATGGGTCGAATAACTTTTGAAACTTTGAAGGAACCACTCAGAGATAGACTGAACATCGTTATGACGAGAAATCCCGAGAAATATGACTCGAAGGGAAACGTTCTGTTCACCGATATGTCCCCGAAAGACCTGATTTCATATCTTAGTGATAAAGGATTCGGTGAGGTTGTCATCAGCGGAGGGCAAACCGTGAACACCCTTTTTTTAAATTCAAATCTGGTCGATGAGATTCATCTGTCGATCGAACCGAAGATATTCTACGGGAAGATTAATATGTTTTCCGAAAACGTCCGGGAAAAGAGCCTGACGTTCGAAAGATGCGAGAAGAGTGGAAACAATATCTTCCTGATTTATGAAGTCAAAAAATAATCAA